>CAYSOC010000013.1:0-68994 GCA_964432445.1 uncultured Anaerolineaceae bacterium | reverse complement strand
GGGGTGGTCGGCTGCATAGTCGGGCCGACAGGCGGCGTATTACATGCGGCTGCGATCAACACAAAAAGCAGCGCAAAAATCGTTCGCTTGATCAATGAAAAATTCCTTTGTTGCACCGTTACCGCCCCTGCCAGACGAAGGAACGTGTTTCCGTGACATAGTTCGTCGCGTCGGGGATGATCCCGTTGGTTTCAATCGCAATCCCGACAGACCACTCAAACTCGTGGCGCTTGCCATCGGCAGACTGAATTTCGGTAGTGAGCGGATAAAACATCTCTTTGGTCGGGATGCGCCACATTTTGGCCGATGTAATATCTTTCAGGGTGATCAAATAGACTTGCCCCGGTGCAAGCCGATCCGATGCACTCCACCGCAAAACCGGGAATTCGCTGGCCTCGAACAACATATTATTGCCGGGGCTGATCAGATAGGGCGCGTTGAAGGTTGCGGTATAGGTTGGTGTCGCCGTTTCGCTGCCATTCGGCGTCGGGCTGAGGGTCGGCGTTGGTAGTGGCACAGGGACACGGATACGCTGCCCCGGATTCAGCGTAACGATGCAATCCTGCCCGCCCATCGGGACGCCGGGATCGCACTTCAGGAAGCTGGAAGAAATCTCCGGGTTGAGGTCGTTCAATATTTTGATCGTCGTGTGGTAACGCAACGCAATGGTGATCGCGCTGTCATTTTTGCCGACAGTATGCCACGCGAGGCCAGGTTGCAAGGTCGGCTCAACATCCTGCATCACCGCCGCACCGGGAGTCGTCCCAGGCTCATTAGTAGGAGCGCCCCCTGTCGGAGTAGGCCAGGGGATTTGTACCTCCTGTCCCACCTGGAGCGAGATAGCATCCTTCATATTGTTCAAATCCAGCACCGGCTGTATCGCGTCCCGCGAATAGACGCCACAGCGTGCCATCAGCGCCGAAAGGGTATCGCCCTGCTTGGCCTTCTGCACACACGGGCCGCGTGTTGGCGTCAGTGTTGCCGAAGGTGGAATCGGCGTTATCGTCGGAATATCCAGCGTCGGCGGCGGGACAAAGGGCGCTTCGGTTGGGGTTATCGTCGGGCGTTTGGTGTTGGTCGGCGGGACAGTGCTGCGAGGCCGCACCAGCGCCGTTGCTGTGACACTCAACACGGCGTCTGTCGCCTGCATAGCGACAGGAACAGGCGTTGTTGTATTCAGGATGATTGAATCCGCACTCTCCGGCGTAACCGTAATCACCATTACTTCAGCAGTCGGATCAAAGCTGCCACCGGCGCTGTTGCGCTGCCAGATGAAAAATACGCTCCCTGTGAGGAGCAACACCGCAACCGCAAAAACCAGCAATCCACGCACCGGGAAAGCGGGTAATGCACCCTCGAACAGATCGTCTTCGCCGTCATCCCATTCGGAGCGCGGCGGCACGGTTGGAAGATTGATGTTCTCTTTGAGACGGGGGTTGATTGTCGTCGGGACACCGGGCAAAGCCGCCCCGCACTCCGAACAGGCCATCGCGCTGATCGGTTGCTGTGTCTTGCAAATGGGGCATATCTGAACGCTGCTGGTACGCTTGATCGTCATCTCGAAATTACAATAAAACTCAAGCGCGACATTGTACCAGATGGCGGGGCAGGATCAACCGCGCGTGAGGCAGGCATAGGAAAATCGGGCGAGTCGAACCCGCTTTGGCTGGTGGTAGTGGACTTCAGACCGATGGGCAAATCAGCGATCTGCCCACTTTATCTCCGGCTTCTACAGCGGGTTGCACCACGCTATTTCGTCACAAATTTATAGATGTCGCCCGTATAACTCGACACATATAAATTGCCCTGTCGATCAAAAGCCAGCGCAACGGGGCTATCGAAGCTATTGGTGAACCTGGTGATAGCTCCATCCGGGCGCACCACCGAAATTGAACTATCCTTGTAGCTCGCCACAATCAGGTTTCCGTTACCATCGAACGCGATTGCCATTGGTTCAGCAAACCCGGTGGCGAAGGCGGTTGCATTCCCGCCGCCAGCAGGTATCTTCTTGATGTCATCTGCTTGTCGATCAGCCACAAACAGATTGCCAGCGCCGTCGAATGCCATCCCGCCGGGCGCACAAATCCCCTTGCCATAAATCGATCTCTCGCCAGACGGCGTTATTTTCTCGATATAGCCGGGACAGGTGGTGAAACTCCCAACATAGATATTGCCCGCCTTGTCCGTGATCGGCTCGGTGACTGCTTGCATTGACACCGGGATCAGTTGATCGCGCCCGTCCAACGACAGTTTGTGGACGCTCCGTTTATCCCCGGCAGCAAAATTTGAGATGATCAACGATTTCGAGGCGGTATCATACCAGGGGCCGATGTAACCCGACTGTACCGCACCGAGTTTTACGATCAGCCCAACTTTTCCCTGTGGCGTGATCTGAAAAACCTCGCCGCTGTCTCTGCCCAGCGTATAGAGATTTCCGTCATCATCAAATGTCAGCGCGCGTGCATAATCGACATGGGCGATCAGTTCGGGCGTTCCCCGGAGTTGAGCAGAGGTGTCGCTGGCTGTGGCGACAGGTTGTGCTGGTGGCTTTGATACGACGGGATTGGCATTGCTGGCGGCAGGTCTGGTCAGTGCAACTACCACCACTGCAATGAGGCATCCAACCCCAAAAAACAGCGCACCCAAAAGCGCACGCCTGAGATGATGCCAGGGGCGGCGTTTTAACGCAAAAACACCGATCAGTATCCATGTCAATAACTTCTTTATCATGTCGTCCCGCCTCTTGTGTGAAACAATTCCACCGCCAGATACAATACTATTTTCCAAACGCTGCGATTGTGTCAGGTCACAAACGCGCGATTGTTTGCGTGGCGTCCCCATGCGTCTGTCGCCAGAATGTCGCGTATTGCGTCGATACAGGCGCGCACCTCGTCATCCGTATTATAGAAGTGTGGCGAAATGCGAATCCCGCCGCCGGGACGATAATCCACCACAACATTTCGCATGATCAATTCCCGGCTGACTTCATAGGAATGTGGCGGATCGAGGACGACTGTACCGCCGCGTCGGGCATCATCACGCGGACTATTCACCTTGTAACCCGCCTGATCTGCAAGTTCGATCAATAGCTGCGTCTGCCGGATCGATTTCTGGCGAATGTTATCTACGCCAACCTGCGCAATGACATCAATTCCCGGCTGTATCGCGTAGAGGCTGGCGATGGCTGGCGTACCGTTCAGGAAGCGGAAGGCATCGTCGCGGTATTCCATTTCCAGTTCAAACCCAAACGGGCGCTGATGTGCCATCCATCCAGTCAGTTTCGGGCGCAGGGTACGCAGCCAATCCGGGCGTACATACAGGAACACACCACCCGGCCCACCGCACATCCATTTGAGGACGCCCGCCATGCAGAAATCGACATTCAGCGCAGTTACATCCAGCGGAACAATCCCGGCGCTGTGATAGGCATCGAGGATCACGAATGCGCCAACACTGTGCGCCTTCTCGATTACTTTTGCCACATCCAGAATGTAGGCCGTGCGGAAGAAAACATGATCGATGCAGACGAAGTATGTATTTTCATCAATGGCATCCACAATCTTTTGTACGTCCATACCGATACTGTCGTCACTTTTCACCGTGACCAGTTCCAGCGCGGGCGAAATCATGCTTTCCAGCACATAGCGCACGCTTGGGAAAATCATATCAGTGACGACGACTTTGGGGCGTGGGGGCTGCGTTAACTCGAACGCCGAAAGCAAAACGCCAAGCGCAAGGCTGATATTCTGGTGCATCGTGACCGTTCCGGCGGGCGCACCGATGATCGGTGCAATCTTGTCGCCCGTCTCGCCGTTCATATCCCACCAGCCCTCGCCCCATGCCCGCACGCCACGGCTCGCCCACATATCCGCGTAGGATTTCAGACTGTCGTAGACCTTGCGCGGCATCGCGCCGAGTGAATTGCTGACCAGATAGTTCGATTCACGCAGGATCGGGAATTCGTCGCGCCATTGAAGCAGGGGATCGCTGGTCATGATTTAGTGACTCTTGCTTTTCTGGAGTTGATTTTCGATGCCCGGTTCAATCCCGATGCGCGCGGCAGTGCTGACTTCATCCGGGATGTAGGGGCGCGATAGACTGGCAGTGATGCACTTCACGGTCACGCCCTCTGCAATTTTGACATAGGCGACGCCCGCCTCCGCCTCGATTTGGGTAATCGTGCCGATGATGCCGCCAAAGGTGATCACTTCATCGCCTGCGCGCAGGCCAGTGACCATCTGGTTATGTTTCTTGAATTCGCGCTGCTTCGGGAAGATTACCAGAGACCAGTAGGCCGCCAGCAGCAGGATGATGATAAAGGAAAACGCGACAAACTCGCCCATTTCCGTTGCCTTTCACAGTGTTTTTCTATGAGAAAGTATAACATATTGGCTGACCTGGGCGTTTTTGCAAATTGAATTGCACGCAGTAAAATAAGCAGAACATATGTTCTAAAGGGGTATAAAATGGCGTAAACCTACGGTAGGTGTGACGAGACGCAAGATTATTTGTAGTGGGTTTGAATCATTGGTGAACCGACACAAACAGTCTTGCGTCACAGCGCAGCAACCATAGGTTTTGGCATGTCTGGAATTTTACCTTTTCTTCGTGTCCATTCCAGACAGGCAAAGTCAGCCTTTTTGCCGATGAAAAATCTCAATGGGTTCGATCAGGGTTTATTGCCTGGTGCTGTTACGAAATTCACTTCGGGATAATTCGCCGATATTCCGTCTAGTAGAGACGACTTTTCCCCCAGCAGATATCTATTGAAGAACGCCTCCGTATAGTCTGCGATGACCTGGTTGGCGCGCACGCCGTCAATCGTACCGACCATTTTCGGCGTGATGTATTCCGGCAGCAGATTCCGAAGCAGCGCAATATCGATGGTGTAGGTGCTGTGGAGTGTTCCAGCAATCGAGAGACGATAAGGCGCCCTGGATGCCGACAACGCCCCATTGATGCTGTTATTGAGCTTTGCTATACCCTCCTCGAACTCTTGCCGTGTCGCCCCAACCGCCGCCAAATCCTCGTCGCTGAAGTCGGTAGGGCTGGTTATCACCATGAACGGCTTGATTACTCCTTGCGCGGCATCACCGAAAACCTCGCCATCCATATTGATCGCTGCAAGAACGCGATTATCCACCAATGAGACATTCGCGGCAGTCGCTCCGCCGAAGGAATGACCGAACGCACCAACATGATCGAGGTCAAATGCACCTGCCAGTACCGGATCCATCTTGTTCAATTCTGACAGATGATCGAGCGCGTACATTGTATCTTTGATCCATGTATTCAGAACCAGACTTAGTGCCTGGGGAGTCGACAGGTTCGATCCCGCCGCATTTGCCGTGATTACCGAATCGCCGGGGAACAGCGTTACCGTCTGGCTATATGGATGATCCACTACCACCACCACGAACCCTCGGCTCGCCAATTCGGTCAGAAGTGTGCTGTAAAAGCGGATCGATGCGCCGAATCCCGGCGAAAACATCAGCACGGGATAGCCGCCTTTACGCGGTGCAAGCGGTGCATCGATATACAAATGTCCTGTGATGGCCTTGAATATCTCCGGTGGCATCATCAGAGCGGTATTGTAAACAGCGTTTTCGGCAGCAGTGGTGTAAGGTGCGGGTACAGCACCTGCAGCAGGAACAGCAGGGTAATAGATTGCCAGCGGGAACGTGCGAACATCCCCCTTTTCTTCCGTAAAGACTTCCTCGCGTGCTTTATCCACAACCGCATACAGCCGAAACCCGACGGGTGATCCGGTTGGTTTAGGCAGCGTCAGCCCCAAACCTTGAGCGCCCACAGGGAAAATCAGCCCCGAAGTTACCAACAGTAACACAACAGCAGCAGTCGGCTTCTGAATGGAGCGGCGGTTTTCGTCCTGAAACATCACGATCAAGACCGCGATCTGACCAAAAGGCACGAACCATAGCAACTGCCACCATCCGCTGTGCCCTATCGCATTCAGTCGTCTCGCACCAGCGGCGAGGAACGGCACCAGGAGGATTAAGGTTGCGATCTGGGCTGCCCTTTCGTCGATAATGGTACAAACTGCCGTCACCAGCGTCACAAAAAGCAAAAACCATCCGTACTCAAAGCGCGTCGCCGTGCCCGAGAAGTTGGCAAACTGGCGCAGACCTCTTTCTACCGCGTCACGCGGGGTTATGGGCTCCTCTTTTTCATTGAGGATCAGCTCATTGGAGTCGATCTCGAAGACGGTAGCCAGGACACGGATGGATTCAAGCGACGCATTACCGCCATTTTCCAGCCGCTGGATGGTGCGTAGGCTAAGCCCACACACCTCGCTCAACTGCTCTTGCGACCAATTCCTTGCGATGCGTAACTTCTTTACCAGGTTCGAATTGATTTTCATGCGTGTTTTCCTCGTTCGTTTTATGGTTTGGAACCTACAGCCTGCATTATAGGGTTGAGGATAAGACATGTCTACGACATGAGGACGACAGTTAAGTGACAAAGCATATTGGGGTTAAACCTGGCGAAGGGCGCGACATGAAGCGTCCCAGGCGATTTGATCTTGCATCTCTGAGACGGACACACAGTTAGGACTGAAACTGCTGTTCGAATTGTTCAGGCCGAGATAGCCCAGTGTGGAATGGCGACGTTGGCGATTATACCAACCCTCGATATAGGCAAAGATGGTGTTTTTGGCTTCAGCACGCCTGCGATACTGCTGGCGATATATTGAAAAGTTCGGATTTAATTGCAAGCTGTCCTGCGATGAACGCCACCACCGTGCGCGGAATATCGCGTTTATGGACAGGAAATTTGCCTTCCAGTTGAAAAGCCTTCAACAAAATTGCCAGTCCGAGTTGATTATGACTGGCTTTGCCATCCAGAAGTGCCAACTCTGCTCCAGACAAAGTGAACTGCTCGATAAGTTCCTCTACTGCCCATTCGCGCTTCATTGCTTGTTGCCCCTCCTGCACGATAGGACGTCCACGATCCTCGTGGGCCATATTCAAGCAAGTATAAGGGTAGAAGTATTCTTTTTGATTGAACCAGTTCGGGAAAGGTTATAAACGACTTGCAAAAATATACAAATGAAAAACAAATAATATTGCGTCTCGTCGCAGCTACCGTAGGTTTAGGCGAAAATGAGATTAACACGTATCACGATTGCGGTTTCAAATATGCCGGAGATGATCGATTTTTATAATGTGGTATTGGATGCACAGCTTTCCACAAGCACCAATTCACCGCTGGTACGCGGGACGGTTGCGGGTTTTGAGCTTGTATTATGTCCCAACGAGATTGCACAGGTGGTCGCAGAGCAAAATCGTAAACAACTGCATTTTGAAGTTGATGATCTGGAAATGATTATCAAACGAATGCAGGACGCAAACGGAAAAATCATTAATCAGGACAGGCAGGAAATCGACGTATCTGACCCCGATGGAAACACGATTGTATTCAAACAAATTTAGGTTCGCGGCAATCCTTCTCATTACAAGATACAGTGTTGTCCGAACCTGTATTTTGCGCCAAAATATAAACTCAAATTATTTTTGGGTTACCATCCATGACCGCGATAAATACCTTTTCCGCCCCTCCTGAAAAGAAAAACGAATCGCCGCCGGAATCTCACACCTTACCGAGGTCGATAATAACGACAGAGGAAACTGATATTCTGAATATATTTCGCCGCGAAGGTTGGCCGGGAGTGATTCGGCTTGGCGGCGAACGTCTCTCGAAATAACTATATTAACTATTTTGTACTCGGCGCGAACTTCATTTATTTATAAAACGATCAATTGAAGGCTATAGAAATGAATTATGGAACGAGAAATTGACCTGTCATACAAAACAACAAACATTTTTGACTTGCTTGAACCAGATTCATTATCCTGCGAAGTGTACGGTGTGCAACCAGATCGATCCGTTATATGGATTGATGTACATGATAACAATTGGAATAGGAAAGCATCTTTAGTTTTTCGATCTGCGTACTTTTTTGATGGGCCTACAGAATGGTCTGGAGCAAACTTTTGTGTTGCGGAACGGTCTCTTTTGATTGCCCTCCTTGAACAGCTAGGCTACGCGCCTCCAAAAGACTTCTCTTCCTTTGATGAGGTAGTATCAAAATTTGCTCTTTTGTACGTACAAACATCTCGCTATCGGGTACGAATGTTGGTTACAGGCGCTTACATCTCCAATACTATTCCTTCTGAATTCAAAACTAAACCGTAATTTGAAAATTTCTAATTACGGCTGAATTCGTGGGACTCACTCACCCGGCCAAATCACCGTGACGCACGTCCCTTGTCCGATGCCCTCACTCTCGATTTTGATGGTGGCATGATAGGCTTCGATGATCGATTGCACCAGCGATAACCCCAGTCCCGTACCGGGAATATCGCGCGAGTGGGCTTTATCGGCGCGAAAGAAGCGTTCAAAAATATGTGGCAGGTCTTCCGCAGAAATCCCGCGCCCGGTGTCCTGAATCGTGTGTCGGATACCCTCCGGGGTTGTAACGATTGACCATGTGATTGTTCCGCCCGCTGGCGTGTATTTAATAGCGTTATCCAGCAGATTGCGGAACACCGTCGTCAGGTGGCTCAGGCTGGCAGTCACAAACACGGGCGTTGCGGGCAAATTGAGGTTTACCGTCATGGCTTCTTCATTCGCCATCTCTGCGACCTGATTCCGCAAGGTTGAAGCCAGCCGACAAAAATCTATTTCGTCATGTCCAAGTTCGGCGCGTCCGGCATCGAAGCGGGAGAGTAACGTCAATTCCTGAATCAGATTACTCAGGCGGGCAACCTCTTCGTCTATCTCTGCGACATAATTTTTACTGGTTTCTGCATCCAGCGTCGGATCGTAGCGCAGCGCTTCGGTGCGAATCCTGATCGCGGTCAGCGGAGTACGCAATTCATGCGATGTGTTGCTGGCGAAGGCGCGTTGTTCTTCCAGCATACTTTGCACCTGATCCGCCATTTCATCGAAGGCGTGTGCCACTTCCCCAATCTCGTCCCGACCTTCGGAGTTGATGCGCTGCGAAAAATCGCCCTGTGAGAGCCGGAGCGCCGATTCGCGCAAGGTATATAACGGGCGGATAATCGAGCGTGAAAGCCACAACGCCGCGATCAACGCCAGACTGGTCACGAGCAGAAATCCCGCGCCCAGTATCGCCCAGCGCTGAAGGATCGCAGTCCGTACATTCTGATAGGGAACAGAAAGCTGTACCATCCCAACCAGTTCCCGATCATGGGCGATGGGCGCGCCTGTGAATAGCGAAGATTCGCCAGTAGCATCGGCACGCTCTACCACCGTAATCCCGCCACGCAACACCACTTCCATTTCCGGCATCGCCCGAAACGAATTCACGCGCGGCATGATGTTTGGAATCCCCGTTGATTCCCAGATGTCATCCGCGCCCGCCGGGAACATCACCAGTTTGCCGCCTGCCTGCGTTTCATATTCCTTGAACGCTGCCGCGAGTTGCTCCGCTGTGATCCGTTTGTCGCGCCAATCCTCGACGCTTCCCGACAATCCACGCGCAATCAGCCGGATCGAATATTGCAGGCGCTGGTCAAAATCTGCGCGGACGGCAGCGCTAATCTGATTACCCGCAATGATCGTCAGAATGGAAAAGCCGATCAGGATAATGCCGACATAGACGACCAGCAACCGTACCCGGATGCTACGACGGTTGAACGATTTGAGTATCATGCTATCCCGCTACAAAGCGATAACCCACACCGCGCACCGTCTGGATATATTTCGGGTTGCCCGGTTCATCTTCCAGCTTTTCGCGCAGCCAGCGGATATGCACCTCAAGCGTCCGCATATCACCGAGCCAGTCCGTCCCCCACACCTTGTCGAAAATATCGGCGCGTGTAACGACTTCGCCCGCGTTGTTGACGAGCAAACTCAGCAATTCAAATTCCTTGTAACGCAGATTGAGTTCGCGGTCTTTCCTGAAGACCTGCCGCCGTTCCATATCCATCCGAAAATCGTCAATGGTAATCACGCTTTTGCGGTTGCCTGCCGCAGCGTCAAACTCGACACGGCGTAACAGGGCTTTGATGTGCGCCATCAGTTCGCGCGTACTGAAGGGCTTGGCAACATAATCGTCCGCGCCGAGTTCGAGGCCAAGAATCCGGTCTACCTCATCATTCAGAGCAGTCAGCATGAGGATGGGAACGACGCTCGTTTTCCGAATCGCCTTGCAGACTTCCCATCCATCCATTTCGGGAAGCATAATATCCAGAATCACCAGATCGGGCTGTGTTGACCGCACTGTTTCCAGCCCGGTGACGCCATCCATCGCATGATGAACGGTATAGCCCATCCCGCGCAGGGTACGCACCAGCGGTTCCGCAATCAGCCGATCATCTTCTACCAATACGAGCGTTGTCATTGATCGTCTCAATTTATTTCCCCTCTCAGTATTGCACACTTTGAATGCGCTGGCGCACCCGTTTAAGGTTATTTAAGTATATTTAAGTCCGCGATAATCCGTACCATGCCATTTTTGCTATCCTTGCATATGTGGAATCGAAAGCCTCCCTGTTGGCCTCCTTCCCGTACCAGCCTTAAATAAACTTGGAGTATTTCGGGTCTGGTCGGGTCTTTCGATTCCACACTTTCTACAGGTAGTCAGAGGAAAATCATGACGTCTCGTACTGACCGTATGCTACTCATTCTCGCGCTCACTATCGCGTTAACTCTTGGTGCTGGAATCGCTTCAACCGTTTCGCCTCATGTTCTCGCTGCCGATGGAACGCCCACCGGAACGGCTGCGGCAACTGCGACAGTTTCCACGTTCACACTGCTCAATCTAAACACCGCTACCGCCGAACAATTCCTGACCATTCCTGGCACGACCAATCGCATGACGCGCGAATTTGACGAATATCGCCCATATACGAGTATCCTGCAATTCCGCAAGGAAATCGGCAAGTATGTGGACGCCGCGCAGGTCGCCGCCTACGAAAAGTACGTCTATGTACCAATCAAGGTGGATGATGCGGATGCTGCTACGCTCAAACAGATTCCCGGCGTGACCGATGACGTTGCCGCCCAACTGATCGCTGCCCGTCCCTACAAAACCAATGAAGCCTTCCTCACCAAACTGGCGACGCTATTGCCTGTGGAACAGGTTATCATTGCCGCGAACTATCTGGATGGTAAAACGGTAATCCCGGCGTCGATCCTGAATGCAACGCCCGTCGCTACGACTTCGGCAACTACCGCCGCAACCACAACCGCAACAGTACAGGCGTTTACTCTATTGAATCTGAACACAGCCACCGCCGAACAATTCCTGACGATCCCCGGCATGACTAACCGCATGACGCGCGAGTTTGACGAATATCGCCCATATACGAGTATCCTCCAATTCCGCAAGGAAATCGGCAAGTATGTGGACGCCGCGCAGGTTGCCGCCTATGAAAAGTACGTCTATGTACCGATCAAGGTGGATGATGCCGACGCCGCTACGCTCAAACAGATTCCCGGTGTAACCGATGACATTGCCGCACAACTGATTGCCGCCCGTCCCTACAAAACCAATGAAGCCTTCCTCACCAAACTGGCAACATTGCTTGCAGCGGATCAGGCTGCCTACGCTAAAAACTATCTGGCTGAGAGCAAATAGCAATGCCCGAAACTGCGATTGAACGCTGGTTTCGGCGTTTCCTGCTCATCCTTGTCGAACTGCTGTGCATCGGGACAGTGATCGAGTTGTATCTGGCGAAGCACTACAAGGAAATCACGCAGTTGATTCCGTTCGGGCTGTGTGTGCTGGCGTTTCTCGCGGCGCTTGCGGTGCTGGTCAGGCCGCAGCCGAACACAGTTCTTGCCCTGCGCGGTGTGATGGTGCTGGTGATTCTGGGGAGTTTGTTCGGTGGAGCGCTACATCTCAATGAAAACTATGAGTTTATCACGGAGATGCGCCCGAATATCTCCACGATTGACGGTTTACTGACGGCATTATCGGGCGCTGCGCCGCTCCTCGCGCCGGGGATCATGGGACTGGCGGGCGTGCTGGCACTCGCCGCGACGTACTATCACCCGGCACTTGGGAAGCGGAAAAACGCCTGATCTACTTCCCTGCGCCCGCCGTTGGAGCCACGCTTGTTGGCGGAATCAGAATATTGGCGGGGCAGTCGCGCAACGTTGGCACAGCGGGGACTTGTACACCGAGTCCCCAACTCACGAATTGGCCTTCCAAATCCTTCTTTGCCGCCAGCCATTCCTTCTCAATCGCCTGCTCCGCTGCCTGTTTGCTAAAGGCGATATAGGCCTGTTGCTTGATCGAGTTCTGATCAAAGGCAACCCCGGCAAACAGCGCACGGCTTTCGTTGGAACGTACTGTGTTGTAGTCCACTTCACAGGACAACACGCCAAACTTGCCAACTTTCAAATCTGCGCCCAGTTTGACGTAAACAGTTCCCTGAATTTTGGCAGATTCACCATAGAGAGCGCTGAAAATCCCCATATCACGGCTGATATTCGTTTCTAGGCCAACCTCTACTCTGCGCGTCGCCAGTTGCAGGGTTGGGTTGCCCGTCACGCCAAGCACCAGCGTATAGACGCTCAACCCGGCATTGCGCGCAATCTGGAGCGTTTGCTGGAAGAACGCAGGCGCAAAAATAGCCATTGCGCCACAACTCCCGACGATCAGGACAAGCAGCAGCAGAGCGCATCCGAGGCGATTCATAATCAACCGCATCAGCGGGTTTACCCGGCGCGGAGGTTCTACAGGTTTTTCAATTATTTCGTTTTTTTGCTTCACCCTCTGCTCCAATTCAAGCGTGCATCCAACCTGATCAAATTATACGCCAGAGCAGGAATGAGGTTGTCATTAAGTTATGTTTTTCTGAAAATGAATTTAGCTATCCAGACCAAGAAGTGCATAAAAATCGTCGGTATTTGAGTACCTATTCTCGCCCTCAACAAAGAGTGAATCGCATTTATGACAATACCACGAATCTCCCCATCTGATTTGGCTATTCTCCCATGATCTGCGAGCTATGGCTCGTCTTTCCTTAATTTTTGAACTATTCCACCATCTAATCTGATTGACAATAACGGCTATCATGATCAAGCCGGTAAATGCTAATGCACTATCCGTACTAGACTTAAAAGTTGCGCTGATCAGCATCGATACCATAAATGCCAAAAACACTATTGCCATAAAAGCAAACAAAGTGAAATAAGCATCAATTGTATAATAAGCGCCTCTGATGCTGTTTTCACCTAGAAAACTAAGCCCATCTCCCATATCCATCATAGTAGGCGGGGCTAGTTTTGATGCCAATGATGTAGAAGCGGATGATTTTGTCATATAGTTTTGCGAGCCACTGTAGATATGTCCACTGCTTGAAGATGTTTGTTGCGCAACAATACTTGAAACCTTTTGTAGTGTTTGGGTATTTTGACAATTAGGACACATTAGTCTATTTGTACGTGGCAATACTGTTACAACGTTTTTTGGTTTCGATTCTAAAAATTCATCTAAAGGGCTTTTTGTTGGAACCAAAGTGGTTAAAAGCGTCCTTGCGCGGGCATAGTTAGGGTCAATTTGAAGAATATGTTCGAGGATTTTGATACTCTGTTCTTTATCATTTGCTATATGTGCGCCTAGATACCAGGCATGAACGTTTTCAGGATTTTCTTTTAACAGTTGATCTACCAGGATTTTGGCTTCTTGTTTCTTTCCTGCTTTTATGAGGCTGCCCGCTTTATTCAATATTTCACTCTGTGCAGACTTATCAACGTTGGACGACATTTTGCACCTTCATTAACCAAATACATTTCAAAATTGTATATAAATTCTAATCGACTTGAAGAAAACGTCAATTCATTTTAAAAGATAATATAAGTCGGTTCCTGAACGATCCTCGTTGTTTAATTCAAATTTCAGGCGTTACGGCAGAGCAACCACTGATAAACGATTTCCTGTGCGAGGCACTGAGAGGCATCCAAAACTGTTAACGGGGTCTGGATATATTTGATGATCCCACTCAGGTCGAGGCAGGCAATAATGATCGTATCCGCTCCGACACGTTCTGCCTGTTGGGTAAGTTCGCGCCACGATTGCGTAAAGACTGCCGGATCGGTTGTGGTTCGCGTCGCGCCCAGCAAATGATCGATCTGTGATTGCCAACCCGGATCAACCAGTTCAAAACCCTGCTTTGTCAGCGCCGTTTGATAGATACCCGATTCAGCCGTTGGACGTGCCGCAATCAGAGCGAGTTTGTGCGCAGATGAAGGGACATTCCCGACTGCCAGATCAACGATGTTCAGCAATGGGACATTTACGGATTTTGCCAGTTGAGGATAGTAGATGTGTGCAGTGTTGCAGGCGATAGCGAGGAAATCTGCGCCGGTGCGTTCGAGGTGTTGCAATCCATCCCGGATTGCCGCTTCCAGCGCGACGTGATCTATTTCCCGATCCTCATAGAACGGAGCAGGCTGGGAACAAATCATAATTTTGGGGAAGTCGATGTCGTCTCGTGCGCCATATTGGTTTTGGCATTCGGTGATCACCAGATCGATAAATGGGGCCGTAGAGCGTGGCCCCATTCGCGCCAAAATCCCGATTAAAGGCGATTGCATAATGTCAGTAGATAAATTTAATTTTCGACTTCGACAGACTCAACAACCTTGACTTCTGCCGGGACATCTGTGGTGGTGGTCTGTGGCGGCATAATACGGGCAGTCTTGCGCGCTTTTTCCTCGTCGTTTTCCTGATTAATTTTGTTGATGCCATTACGCACAACGGTCAGCGTCTTGAGTAGTTGCCCTTCGAGCGTGTTCAGAACTTCCAGAACATAATTATCGGCATCGCTGCGGATGGTTTCGGCGTCCTGTTTGGCCTGTTCGAGGATATTATCGGCTTTGTTCTGTGCCGCCTGTACAATCGCATCGCGGGAGATCAATGTCTCGCTCTTTTCGCGCGACAGTTCAATGATACGCGCGGCTTCCTCGTTGGCCTGTGCCATGAGCCGATCCCGCTGGTTGACGACACGGTTGGCCTTCTCGATCTCTTCAGGGATGGAAATCCGCATTTGATCGATGATTTCCAGCGCGCGCTCCTCGTCGATGACGGTGAGCTTCGACATTGGAATATGCTTTCCTTCGTCGATTAAATCTTCGAGCCGATCTACCAGATGTTGAATATCCATAATTAAACCAATTTCCTTTCAGTCCTGGAGACTGGTAACGTAATTCGGCCCCGCCCCATCCTTGTTGAGTTCGTGGAATTTGGTACGCAGAGCTTCCACGACATGCGACGGCGCGAACGTCGAAACGTCTCCCCCCAGAGATGCGATTTCCCGGACAGTGCTGGAACTGATATGCAAAAATTGCTCCCCGGCGATCAGGTTCACCACCTCGATCTCCGGCGTCAGCCTGCGATTTGCCAGCGCCATCCGAAATTCAAGTTCAAAATCTGAAAAAACACGCAGGCCGCGTACAATGACTGTCGCTCCCACCTGCCGCGCATAGTCTACTGTAAGACCACTATACGTCGCAACATGAATGTTCGCAATATGACCAAGGGACTGTCTAACCAACTTCATACGCTCTTCGGACGAAAATAATACGTGCTTGGCGGGACGGTCATAGACAGCAACATAAAGTTCAGGGAACAGTTTGGCAGCACGCTGCGCAATATCGATATGCCCAAAGTGAATCGGATCGAAGGATGCGGGAAAGATTGCACGCAGCATGAAAAAAGTTCTCCAAAATACCCAAAAAACTATATCAGCCTGCCCTCGGCAGGCGACTCGAAAAATCTGGTATCGCGTTGTGATTCTATCACTGATAATGATTTTGACGAGATTACCAGTGGATTACCAAAGTATCAAATCGTCATCCGAAATTTGAAAAGATCGCCCCGAAAGCGCCCAACGAGATATTCAATCGGCTTGCCGTCCTCCTGCGAAATCAACCGTTCCACCTGCAAAATCGGGGAATTAGGCTGGATCGGCATGAATTTCAGATCGTCGGTGTCCGCGAGATGTGCTTCCATTGTGCGCATGATGCGGGAACTATTCAAATTCGGATAGCTGAACAGGTAATTGATTGATTCCCCAACACAAAATAATTTTTCATCGGCGTGCGGCGCAATGTCCATTGGCAAATAGGATGTGTGCGAACCGAGTATGTTCCCATCTGCCAGCCGTAAACGACGCAGACGCATCACCATTTCCTGTGGCTTGAGTTGAAGTTCCTGCCGTACATGATCGGAAGGCATGACTTTTTCCCAATCTACCAGCGTCCAGCCGAGTTTGAAGCCCTGCTGCTCCATAAACTCGTTCAAATCCAGCCGTCGCGCCGGGTCATGAACAATGCTGCGTTGTGCGATGAACGTGCCGCGCCCGCGATGGCGTTCCAGCCAGCCTTCGTTGACCAGTTCGCTGAGGGTCTGGCGCACGACGGTACGGCTGACCTGATATTGATCTTCCAAGTCGTGTTCGCCGGGGATGAGGCGGCCCGGTTTCCATGCGCCAGACTTGATATTTTCCAGCAGGATTTGCTTTAATTGAAAATACAACGGGAGTGGCGAATTGCGATCCAGCATGGTTGGTAACATCATAATATTATGACAAATAAAATAGCCTGCATCGGAAACGCTGTCAAGAAATTTCAGGAATGCCCAAACATTTGACCAGCGAATTCCATTCGGCAAAGATGACAAAACTACAGAATAAGTGTCAGGTGTACGGATGTTGACACGCCTGAAAAGGGTGCTATACTAGCGCCGCAAAATGAATAACACACTCTTATCCAGAGCGGTTGAGGGAACGGCCCAGAGATACCGCAGCAGCCCCCGAAGCATCGGGAAGGTGCTAAGTCCGGCAGGACAAACAGTCCTGAGCGATAAGAGCAGCAAGGCACTAATTCGATTGACACACTCCTTGTCTGCTATATCCCCGGCCAACTCTGGCGGGGATTTTTGTTATTCACAGAAATGATGATTGAGGAGCTTTCCGTGTCCAACAGCAACATTACGTTCATGAGTTCGCCACAATTTTTCTATTCCTCGGAATCGGTCACAGAAGGCCATCCCGATAAAATGTGCGATCAGATCAGCGATTCCGTCCTCGACGCCATCCTTGCCGAAGACCCGCTTGGTCGTGTCGCTTGCGAAGTCGCTACCACGACAGGGCTGATCGTCGTCATTGGCGAAATCACGACCAGCGCCTATGTGGATATTGCCGAAGTTGCGCGCCAGGCGGTGCGCGATATTGGCTATACCGATGGTGCGTATGGCTTCGATGCAAATACGGCGGGCGTGATTGTCTCGATCAAGGAACAATCCCGCGACATCGCTCAGGGCGTCGATGCTTCGCAGGAAGTCCGCGAACTCTCCAGCGATGAAATCGACCAGATTGGTGCGGGCGACCAAGGGATGATGTTCGGTTTCGCCTGCGATGAAACCCCGGAACACATGCCGCTGACGATTGCGCTGGCACACAAGCTGACCCGTCGTCTCGCGGAAGCGCGCAAGAGTGGCGAACTCCCCTGGCTGCGTCCCGATGGCAAGGCACAGGTGACGGTTGAATACAGCTATGGCAAGCCCCGGCGCGTCGATACCGTTCTCGTCAGCACACAGCACGCCCCGGAAATTGAACACGAAGAAATCCGCAGCGAAGTGATTGAAAAGATCATCAAGGCTGTGATCCCCGCCGACCTGCTCGACGCTGATACCAAGTATTTCGTCAACCCCACAGGCCGTTTCGTCATCGGCGGCCCACACGGAGACGCTGGCCTGACCGGACGCAAGATCATCGTTGACACCGCTGGCGGTATCTTCCGTCATGGTGGTGGCGCATTCAGCGGCAAAGACCCGACAAAGGTTGACCGTTCCGGCGCATACATGGCGCGTTATGTCGCCCGTAACATTGTTGCGGCGGGGCTGGCTTCACGTTGCGAATTGCAGGTGAGCTATGCTATCGGCGTCGCGCGTCCGCTGTCGCTCTCGGTAGAAACCTTCGGCACGAATACGATTCCGAATGAAAAGATCGTCGAACTGGTACAGAAGCATTTCGATTTCCGTCCGGCGGCAATCATTCAAAATCTGAACCTGCGCCGTCCGATCTATCGTCAGACCGCTGCCTATGGACACTTCGGGCGTGCCGATCTCGACCTGCCTTGGGAAAAGCTGGATAAGGCCGATATTCTCCGCAAGGAGGCAGGCGTCGCTGTCGAGGCGTAACAGCCTCGCATCATGGCGCGTCCGCTGGTCGATGCGCCACAATTGATAGTGAGAAAAAGAACAGCCCTCGGAACATGGTTTGCCAGCATGTTCCAGAGGGCTGCTCTTCTTCAAGGGGGTATCTATATAGTAGTTGCGAATCGAAAAAAAGGGTCGATCCAGCTATAATTAAAAATAACAAATGAACGTTCGTTAGTTTATAGAGGTTTTGAGATGGATGCACAGAAGGTTTCCGGTGGGATGAGCCTCACGCTCACCGAAGAACATGAAGCCATGCGGCAGGCTGTCCGCGATTTTGCGCGCAAGGAAATCATCCCGATTGCCGCAGAGTTCGATGAATCTGGCGAGTTTCCTCATGAAACTATCAAGAAGATGTCGCAGATGGGACTGATGGGGATCGAAGTGCCGGAAGAATATGGCGGCGCAGGCATGGACACCATTGCCTATGTGCTGGCAATGGAAGAAATTGCCAAAGCCGATGTCTCTCACAGCACGATCATGAGCGTGAATAATAGTTTATTCTGTCATGGCATTTATAAATTTGGGACGGAAGAACTCAAGCAGAAATATTTGAAGCCTGTCGCCAGCGGCGAAAAGATCGGCGCGTATTCTCTCACCGAGCCGATGAGCGGCAGCGATGCGGGCAACATGAAATCGCGCGCTGTGTTGAGCGATGATGGCAAGCACTACATTATCAACGGGCGTAAATCGTGGGTGACGAGCGGCCCGGTTGCCGATTATGTTGTACTGTTCACGATGACCGAACCGGAAAAGAAACATAACGGCATCACGGCTTTTGTGATCGATACCACATTGCCCGGTTTCAGCCCCGGCAAGAAAGAGCCAAAGATGGGCATCCGTGCCAGCGCGACCAGCGAACTCATCTTTGAAGACTATAAATGCCCGATAGAGAACGTCCTGGGTGAAGTCGGCAAGGGGTTCAAAATCGCCATGACCGTGCTGGATGCCGGACGTATCGGGATTGCGTCGCAGGCGCTGGGCGTTGCCGAAGCTGCCTATGAAGCCGCGCTCGATTATGCCCGCCAGCGTGAAGCATTCGGCGCAGCAATCGGTACGTTCCAGATGATTCAGCAGAAAATCGCGGATATGAAGACGCGCATCGAAGCCTCGCGCCTGCTCATCTACAATGCCGCGATGGTCAAGGAACGCTCCAAGACAACGGGCGAACGCTATACCACCGAGGCAAGCATGGCGAAACTCTTTGCCAGCGAAACGGCGATGTTCTGCGCGCACCAATCCCTGCAAATTCACGGGGGCATGGGCTATAGCAAGGAAATGCCGATTGAGCGCTATTTCCGCGATGCGAAGATCACCGAAATCTATGAAGGCACGAGTGAGATTCAGCGCATGGTGATCGCGCGCAATGAATTGGGTTTGCGGTAGGCTAGAAAGCAATCCCGGCGCTAAAGCACCGGGCTATGATCGATAAATCAGCCTTGATCGCATTCTGTTCACTTGATCAATCACCCTCAACTCTATTACGAAATTGATCAAGCGATCTTCAATTTATGAGCCAATGTTTTGTTGCTTATAGCCCGGTGCTTTAGCGCCGGGACAGCAGCCAGGAAGGAAAACGATATATGCCTTTCTATCACAAACTGGGGCAACTGCCCCATAAACGCCACACACAGTTTCGCCAGCCAGACGGATCGCTTTACCGCGAAGAGGTGATGGGTCTGGAAGGCTTCGACGGGATCGAATCCCTGCTCTATCATGTTCACCAGCCAACACAAATCAAGCACGCCGAATTGATCGCGGAAATGAAAGTCGATTACTGTGATTTCGGCGCAATCCGTCACCGTCACTTCAAGGGCGCACAGGTGCAACCCGGTGGCGACCCGGTGAGCGGACGGCGCGTGATTCTTGGCAACAACGATGTCACCCTCGGCGTCGTGCGTCCCACCCAATCCATGAACTATTTCTATCGGAATGGGCAAGCCTACGAAGTATATTTCGTCCATACGGGCGAGGGTACGCTGCACACAATTTTCGGGAAGATGGATTTCCGTCCCGGCGATTACATCGTGATTCCGTTCAGCACCACTTGGCAGATGGAACTACGCGGCACAGGCCACAGTTTTCTGGTGATCGAATCCCCAAGTATGATCCAGGTTCCGAAGCGCTATCGCAATCAATATGGGCAAATGCTGGAACACGCGCCCTATTGTGAGCGCGATTTCCGCGTCCCGGATGAACTCGAAATACATACCGAAAAAGGTGATTTCGAGGTGCGCGTCAAGGTGCGGGATCGCCTGACCAGACACATCCTCGATCACCACCCCTTCGATGTGGTTGGATGGGATGGCTATCTCTATCCCTGGATATTCAATATCGAAGACTTCGAGCCGATCACCGGGCGCGTTCACCAGCCGCCGCCAGTGCATCAGACATTCGCCGGAAATAACTTCGTGGTCTGTTCATTCGTGCCGCGTATGTTCGACTATCACCCGCTGGCGATTCCCGCACCATATAATCATGCCAATGTGAACAGCGACGAAGTGCTGTACTACGTCGAAGGAAATTTCATGTCCCGACGCGGCGTGGAAATTTCCAGCTTCACGCTGCATCCTTCCGGTTTGCCGCACGGCCCGCACCCCGGCACGATGGAAGCCAGCATTGGCAAGGATCGCACCGAGGAACTCGCGGTAATGGTGGATACGTTCCATCCGCTGCACGTCACCGCCGACGCAATGGCTATCGAAGATGAAAAATATGCCTATAGCTGGGTGAGCCACAGCTAGCTTCTCCGGGGCGGCGTGTGTGTCGCCCCAAATTTTTTACAACTTCTCTATCTTCACAGCTGATTTTATCTGTGCTATTCTTTCAGATCAGAGATAGTGAGGTTTCCTCCCGTGTTGATCCGCTAGCAGCAATTTTCTCCTGTGTACAAAGCGTTCCGGCAGGCGTTTGCCTTTGACCGGGTGTTTGTGCCATGCTGCCCGACGGTCAACAACAATCCATGCTTTTCTTCAATACCCTTTGAAGGTGTGTTGCGTCCCGGCAGCGTGGCGTCATTTCTCAGTTCGACTTGAATCAGAAAAGGCGAAAAACCATGACTGCATTACTCACTCCTGCATTTGTTACGCGCGCCCCTAAACTGGACGATGCGCCGGCTGTTACCGCGTTGATTTGCGCTTCCGATGAAGCCCTGCTCGGTAAGCCGGATTTTGAGCTTGATGATTTGCTTGAAGATTGGCGCGCGCCGCGCTTCACGCTGGAAAAAGATGCCCATATCGTGGTGGCGGAAGACGGGCGCGTGATCGGCTATGAAACCGTCTGGAGCATCAAGGATAACGGGATCATCAGTCTGGATGGTTACGTTCATCCTGAATTCATGGGGCAGGGGATCGGGACATACCTGCTGCATTGGGGCGAAGCACGCGCCCGCGAACGCATCGCGGAACTTCCCGCTGGCGTTGTTCCCTGCACACAGTTCAATATCTTCGGACACGATGAAAAGTCGGCGGCACTGGCAGAGACGGAAGGTTATTCCATCGTGCGGCGCTACTGGCGTATGCAAATCGAGATGAATGGTGAGCCACCTGCTCCGGTTTACCCTGAAGGTGTTCAGATTCGTACCTTTGTCGCCGGGCAGGACGAATACGAAACGTGGCAGACCGTCAACGCCGTTTTCGAGGAAGAATGGAGTTTCTCGCCCACGACGTTCGATGACTGGAAGCAATTGAAGTTCTCTGACCCGGAATTTGACCCGACGCTGTGGTTTCTTGCCATTGCGGAAGGGCGAATCATCGGGATTGCGCTCGGCAACTATCGCATGAATGATGGCTGGCTGCGCACGGTTGGGGTTCGGCGCGAATGGCGGCGGCGTGGTGTAGCGAAGGCGTTGTTACACTACAGTTTCGGTGAATTTTTCCGGCGTGGCAAAACGGTGGTCGGGCTTGGTGTAGATTCACAAAACCCGACTGGCGCGACACAAGTCTATGAAAATGCCGGAATGCACCCTGTCCAGACATTCAAGGCTTATGAGAAGCCGTTAGGTTAACTCAAGTCACCTTACATAGTTGACCCACTCATGCCCCTCTCCGTTCGCGGTTCAAAATCCGACAGTTGTTGGGGCATGTGGCCCCGGCTTAAAGCCGAGGGCTAAACTCAAAGAGAGGGTTGCAAGCACGGGTTTCTATCGAACGGGTGAGGGAGGCTGTCAGGGTTGCGCAAGTGTTGTTTGCTTATCAGACCGATGCCATATCTTTGAGTTTAGCCCAGTGCTTCAGCGCCGGGTCTGGAGTACATGCGGGCGGATCGAAATATCCGCCCCGATCTCTTCCTATCTTTTGGGCGACTCCATGACGAGGGGCTAACAAGCGTTCAAACCGTGCGGTATACTGATGTTACTTTCTGCGATTGCTGGTGGGTTCATGGCTTTACTGGATTTGTTGCCCGTTTGGATTGTCGGGTTTGTTGTCTCGATTGGCCTCACGCCGATTACGCGACAGGTGGCGCGCCGTGTCGGGTTTGTCGATAAACCGGGTTCGCGCAAGATACACGCCGCGCCGATGCCACTCCTCGGCGGTCTGGCAATTTATGGCGCGTTCATCGTCGCGTTGCTGCTGTTCCGCAGTTGGCCTCAACACATTGTCGAACTCGGCGCGATTCTGGCGGGCTGCACTGGTTTGGCGCTGGTCGGCATGGTCGATGACAAAATCGGCCTCTCCCCCTGGACGAAATTCCCGGCACAGTTCATCGCGGCTGGCATCGTGATGGCTGTCGGCATTCGCATCGAACTCACCTATGTTCCGGTGATCGACATCGTGCTGACGATTATCTGGATCGTCGGGCTGGTGAACGCCATCAATTTCATGGATAACATGGATGGATTGGCGGCGGGCGTGAGCGCGATCATCGCAGGGTTTATTTTTGTACTCGCGGCGTCGCAAGGGCAGGAACTCGTTTCGACGCTGGCGGCGGCGCTGTGTGGTTCTGCCATCGGCTTCCTGATTTATAACTTCAACCCGGCGACAACCTTCATGGGCGATACCGGGTCGCTGGTGCTGGGCTTCCTGCTGGCAATTCTGGGAATTAAGCTGCGCTTCGCGGCACAACCCAAAGACATCGCGTGGATGATTCCAATTCTTGTTTTGGGGATGCCGATCTTTGATACGACGCTCGTCTTTTTTACGCGCATCCGCGAGAAGCGTTCCCCGGTACAGGGTGGCAAGGATCACACTTCGCATCGCCTGATGCTGCTCGGTCTGAGCCAGCGCCAGACCGTTATCGCTCTTTATACAGTGACGTTCTTGCTGGGGATGGCGGCAGTTGCGATTAGCCAAATTAATGATCATTCCGCGTATATCGTTGGTGGTGGTGTGGCATTGCTTGCGCTGACGGCTTTCATCCTGCTGGAAATCATTCGGTGGCGCGACCTGAAGGCGAAGGCGCGATAACTCATGGCGTTATTTCTGGTCACAGGCGGCGCAGGTTTTATCGGGTCGCATCTGGCGGGGGCATTGATCGCACGCGGGGATACTGTCCGCGTTCTGGATGATTTCAGCACCGGACGCCGGGGGAATCTCCCGGATTCGGTTGAGATTTTTGAAGGCAATATTACGAATCCGGCGCTGATTGAGAAGGCAATGCAGGGTGTCGAATATGTATTGCATCACGCTGCCCAGCCCTCTGTCCAGCAATCCATAGACGATCCAATCCAGACGCACAATGTCAACGCTACAGGGACATTGAACCTGCTCCACGCCGCCTGTCGCGCAGGTGTTAAACGTTTCATCTATGCCGGGTCGTCCTCTGCCTATGGCGATGAACCCACCGATTGCAAGCACGAAGGCATTGTGCCGCAACCGCTCTCGCCCTATGCCGCCAGCAAACTTGCAGGCGAACTCTATTGCCAGACCTTCGCGCAGGTCTATAAACTGGAAACGGTTATCCTGCGCTATTTCAATGTATTTGGTGAACGACAAGACCCAACTTCGCAATATTCCGCCGTGATTCCACGTTTTATAACCCAATTGCTCGATGACGGGCGACCAATAATCTATGGCGATGGCTTGCAATCGCGCGACTTTGTATATGTACAAAATGTCGTGAATGCCAACCTGCTGGCGTGTGTTGCGCCCGCCGAAAAGGTCGTCGGACAAGTGTTCAATATTGCATCCGGGGCGCGAATCAATCTGCTCGAACTGGTTGCAATCCTGAACCGTATGCTTGAGAAGGCACAACAACCGGAGTTCCTGCCCAAACGTGCCGGAGATATTCGTTTTTCGCACGCAGACATCAGCAAGGCGCGTGTCCTGCTTGGCTATGCACCCAACATCGAATTTGAAGAAGGTTTGCGCTTGACGCTGGAATGGTTCAGGGATAATGCCGATCCATAAAATCCTCCACATTTGTAAAATGACAGGTGTTGCCGGGACAGAGAATCATTTGTTGACGCTCCTCCCCGGTTTGAAGGCGCGCGGACTCGATATTCATCTGCTGGTTCTGGTTGAGCCAGGTCGCCCGATGGATGAATATGCTGCGCGTATGACTGCATTGGGCGTCCCTACTGAGCAGATGATTATTCATCGCAACGTTGATGTAAATCTCTTTTCGCGCCTCAGCAAATACATCCAAAAGGGCGGTTATGACGCAGTACATACGCATCTGATCCATGCCGACCTGCATGGGATTATCGGTGCGCGGCGCGCAGGCGTGAAAACGATTTTCACAACGGGACACAACGATGATCCATTCCGGCGCAAGCTGTCGATCCGGCTGTTGCAGCGCTTCATCTGGCGGCGCGTCACGCGCGGGATCGCTATCAGCGAAGCCATCCGGCAATATATGATCAAGGTCGAAGGCGCACCCTTCAACAAGGCCGTGACGATTCACTATGGCCTCGACCTGTCCAAACAGCATATCGGAGACGGCGCACGCAGTATGATCCGCACCGAGTTGGGGCTGCCACCGCAAGCGCCCGTTTTTGGTTCGGTCTGCCGCCTGATTGAACAAAAGGGATTATCTGATGGGCTGCGCGCCTTCTGGCAGGTTTCCCGGCAATCCTCCGAAGCGCACTATGTGATTGTTGGCGATGGCCCTCTGCATGATGAACTCCGACAGGAAGTCGAAGGCTATGGCATCGGGCATCGTGTCCATTTCCTCGGCTGGCGCAGTGATGCAGCGCAGTTGATGGCGGGTTTTGACGCCCTGATCGTACCGAGCCGATGGGAAGGGTTCGGCCTTGTTCTCCTCGAAGGCATGGCGGCAAAACTTCCAATTGTGGCGACAAAGGTAAGCGCCCTGCCGGAGATTGTCGTCGATGGAGAAACGGGTTTCCTCGTCCCGCCGGGAGATGTGCAGGCACTGTCGCAGGCGATGATCGACATTTGCGAATATCCAGCACAGGCGCACGAAATGGGGCTTGCCGGGCGCAAACGGCTGGAAGAAAAATTCAGCGCCGAAACGATGATTGATCGCACATTTGCATTCTATAACGAGACAAAATGATCTCCATACAGGATATACAAGCCGCACGCGAACGCCTGCGCGGGGTTGCGCGCCATACGCCATTGCTGCCTTCCATCCAGCTTCCGAATCTTTATCTCAAAGCTGAAAACCTGCAACCGATTGGTTCATTCAAACTGCGTGGGGCGTTCAACCGGATCGCAGCCCTTCCCGATGCGGAACGCAATCACGGCGTGATCGCCTATTCCAGCGGCAACCATGCGCAAGCAGTAGCCTATTCCGCGCGTCATTTCGGGATTCCCGCGACCATCGTCATGCCAGACAACGCCCCTAACATCAAGATTGACCAGACGCGCAATTTTGGCGGCAATGTCGTTTTGTATGATCACGTTACGCAGAGCCGGGAACAGATCGCCGCGCAACTCATGCAGGGCGAACAATGGACGCTTGTGCCGCCATTCAATGATCCGTTCGTGATTGCAGGGCAAGGGACAATCGGACTGGAAATATACGAAGATTTGCCGGATGTTGATCTGGTGGTGACGCCTGTCGGTGGCGGCGGGTTGATCAGCGGCATAGCAGTGGCACTCAAGGCGCTCAAGCCCTCCATCAAGGTGATCGGCGTTGAGCCAGAACTCGCAGATGATGCGCGTCAATCGCTGCAACAAGGCAGGATTGTAGAAATACCTGCCGCGCAAACCGGGCGCACAATCGCCGACGGAGTGCGGACACTCGCCGTCGGGAATCATACTTTCGAGCATTTGCAGGCGTGGGTTGATGGAATCGTTACAGTCAGCGAAAAGGAAATCCGCGCCGCCACACGCCACTTGATCCTGAATGAAAAACTGGTTGCCGAGCCTACCAGTGCACTCCCGATGGCGGCCTGTTTATTCCATCGTGCCGAACTGCCACACGCAGAAAAGACCGTTCTGGTGATCACTGGCGGGAACATCGATCCGGCGCTGTTAGGCGAAATCCTCGCGCATGAGTAGCATGATCCATATAGACTGTCCTCATAAAAATGCAACGCATACCTGGCGGGAGTGCCGTCATTTATTTGAGGATGAGGAACAAGATATTGAAACCGGATGGCAATTTACTGGTATTGGGAAAGAATACAATATCATTTGCCATGAATGTGCAGATAACCTGGAGAATCTGGAATCAAATCTGCGCACCGTTTGTGAGGAATGTGCAAGGGACAATCACTTCTACTTCGTAGTTGGTCAACCTGAAGTCAAAAAAAGGAAGACCCCGCTTGGCTTTAATCATCGCACAATTCAAATTCCCGGTCTGGTTCAGGAAAGATTCCTAGATATACAACCTGTTGAATCCGAATCAGCTTCTACATGGATCGCAGTTACTGCATCGCGTAAACTCGTGAAGATTGATTTGAATACACAGACCTATACTACCTTTGGCGACGTAACAAATTTTACTGAAAACATTGCGCTTCGGATGTCGCCCGATGGAAAATTCGTCGCCATCGTGAATGAACTCGGAATTGATGGAATTGTGATTGATCTCACAACGAATCAAATTACGATGAGATTGAAGCGCACAAAATATTTCCCTGAACATACACCTTTCCCTGTTGCCTTCTTTCTGGATAACGAACGATCCCTCATCATTCATTCTATCGAAGGCAAGGGACTGAATATATCTGATCCTCGAACCGGGGAATTATTGACGAACCCTGATTCGGCTGTATACCAAAACAAACAACCATTACCCGAACGAATTCCAGCATTTTTCCATACCAGTCTTGTTGTTTCCCCGGACAATCAATATGTGGCAAATGATGGATGGATTTGGCATCCCATTGGGATAGTCGTCACCTGGAATTTGCACAAATGGTTGAATGAAAATTGCAATGAATCTGAATTCGGAACATCGCACCGCAAACTTTGTGATCGTGACCATTTTTGGAATGGCTCTCTATGTTGGGTAAGCAATTCGACGCTTGCAGTTTGGGGCTATGGCTCGGATGACCTTTGTATGGTTCCTGCTGCCCGTTTGTTTGATGTAACCACAGGACGTGAATTGCGATGGTTTTCCGGCCCCAGTGGAAAATTCGAGTTTGATAAGTATCTCTTCTCATTTTCTGAAACGCATGGGTTATCTGTGTGGGACGTGGAAATAGGGGAACAACTATTTTACGATCTCGATTTTACCCCCATTCGCTACAATCATCGAACAAAGCAGTTTTTGACGATTGCACCAAACGGCACGTTCACATTGAGTGAATTGTCATTGAATAACGATGGCAAGCCACACCCTGATTTCCGGCAGAGCGAGGTTTTGGAGTAATTTTGACCACAATCAAAGTCGCGCATGTGATCGCCCGCGTGAACGTTGGCGGCGCGGCGCTTCATGTCATGCACCTCGCAGGTAAACTGCGCCCGCCGGAACATCCCGATTTCGAGAGCCATCTCTATTGCGGCTATGTCGGGCGCGACGAAGCGGATATGAGTTATGTTGCGGAAGGTCTTGGCGTTCCGACCACATATATTCCTGAGATGGTGCGCGAGGTTGAGCCGCGCAATGACTGGATCGCGTTCTGGAAACTCTATCGCGCCTTTCGCAAGGAAAAGCCGCTGGTGGTGCATACCAATACCTCGAAGGCGGGCTTTCTGGGGCGCACAGCGGCACGGTTGGCGGGCGTGCCAGTGGTGCTGCATACCTTTCATGGGCATGTTTTCGAGGGCTATTTCAGCAAGCGCAAAACACAATTTTTCATTATGCTGGAGCGCATTTGCGCGCGCATGACCGATCATATTGTCGTGATGAGCGCCGAACTCAAACGCCAGTTTGTAGAGGATTATCACCTCTGCGAACCGGAACGTATCCTGCTGGAAAGCGTCGGCTTTGACCTGAAACCGTTCGCGGCATTCGAGCGCAAGAATAGTACCTTCCGCAAGCAATTCAATATTCCCGAAGATGTGCCATTGGTATCGTTGATCGGGCGCTTCGTCCCGATCAAGAATCACGATTTGTTTTTGCAGGCGGCGGCGCTTGTCCATGCCCAACGCCCGAATGTGCATTTTGTCCTGATTGGCGATGGCGAACGGCGCGCAGAAATCGAAGCATTGGTTGACTCGCTCAAGCTGAAGGAAGTCGTTACCTTCACAGGTTGGGTGAAGGATGTCCAGGCAGTGTATGCCGCGCTGGATTGCTTCGTCCTGAGTTCCAAAAATGAAGGGCTGCCCGTTTCGATGATCGAAGCTATGTCTGCCAGAGTTCCGGTTGTGAGTACCAATGTTGGCGGTGTGCGCGACCTGATTATCGATCCCACCTATGGGGCGCTCACGCCACCCGACGATGCCGAGGGACTGGCACAGGGAATCATGCGCGCATTGGATAAGGAAGGGCTGGATTTGGAACACACCCAGCGCCACGTCCTCGATACCTATGACATCAGTGTTGTGGCACAGACGCACGCCGAAATCTATAAACGACTACTCAGGGCTAAAGGCTATGCAGTTTGATACCGAACGCCTGATCGCCTGTGTGTCCAGGTTCGCGGGCAAGCGTGCGCTGATCATCGGGGATGTGATCCTTGATGAGTACATCTATGGGCGTGCTGAACGTCTCAGCCGCGAAGCGCCGATCCCGGTGCTGGAATATACCCATCGGGAACTGATCCCCGGCGGCGCGGCGAACCCTTCCGCAAATATCGCCAGCCTCGGCGGGCAACCTGTACAAATTGGCGTGATTGGTGCGGATAGCTTTGGCGAACAACTGCGTGAGGCGCTCCAACTGCGCCACATTGATCCATCAGGGCTGGTGATCGATTCAGAGCGCCCGACGACGACCAAAACGCGCATTATGGCACAGATGGGGTTGCGCTTCCCACAGCAGATCGCGCGCATCGATCAGATTGAGCGCAGCATGATCACGGGCGATATAGAAAAACTCGTCACGCAAAAGATTCAGGAATGCTCATCCGAGCAGGATGCGCTGGTCGCTTCTGACTACATGACCGGGTTGCTCACACCTGCCGTCGTGGATGCAATCCGCGAATCCGGGCGAAAAGTCGGTGCGTTGCTCACCGCTGACGCACAAGGGCAACTTGATAAATATGCAGGGTTTGATCTGGTCAAATGCAATGCCGATGAAGCCGCGCGCTATGTCCGGCAGGAATTGACCGATGATGCAGTCTTCGCCAGTGTCGGTGCGAACATCGTTCAAAAACTCGGTTTGATTGGCGGGATGTTGATCACGCGCGGGAGCGACGGGCTAACACTGGTTGAAGCAAACGGTACGGTGACACATATTCGCGCGCCACACATCGAAGATGTGTTTGATACTGTCGGCGCAGGGGATACAGCCCTCGCTGTGATGACACTGGCGCGCATTTCCGGCGCATCGCTCACCGAAGCGGCGGCACTGGCAAATATCGCGGCGGGGTTTGTCGTGCGGAAGGTCGGAAACTATGCCCCGTCTTGCGAAGAACTGATCGGGGCTATCCGTGCGTGGAATTGAACTGGCAAAATTTCAGTAGTCCAGTTCGGTCAGCGACTCGTTGACAATTCCCATATCGAGTTCTTCATGTCCAACCAGCGCGGCAGTTTGCGATTCGAGCAGATGATCGCGCCATGCGAATGATCCGCCGCGCGTGAAGATGACATGATCGCCATCAGGTGCGTTCAGATGTGCGTCGGCAGCGAGGAGCGCATTCAAAGCGCGCAGATGCGGGTATATTCCGGCAAGCTGGCGGGTCGCATCATACGTTACAAGAACCTGGGAATCAGGATTAGTGCGCAGAATTCGTCGGATGGCGGGTTCGATCAGGGTTTTATCAGTATCGTACATCACGCGGACGATTTGGGTATGGGCATCCAGCACTTCAAAATCACTACGCCCATTACGCCACAGTTCAATCGTGGGGATTCCCGGCATGTGGTCGGGGAGAGACGAATAGCCTTCTGCGAAGAATATAGCACGTCGGTTATGATCTCGATGTGCCAGAACTACCTTATCGCGGTCTGGGCAAGCCCAACCGGAAACGAATGTGAGCATGTTGATAAGTCCTTATGTTTTGGATGTGTGACGTAAAGCTCACCATAAATTTAAATATATTCCACCCACATTAGAACTAGATCGGAACTTAGCTAAATTATTGTCATAATTAGCTTCTGAATGCAATAGTTCCCGGGTTTGATTCGGGCATTTTGAACAACATTGTGACAGGTTTTTATCCTACGTTTATCCAACGGAAGCAGGAAAAGCGCCTTTGGATCAACTTTCGGCTATAATATTCGCCCGTGTTCCATAGATAGAGATAGCAGGATTCATGCGGCGTTTTTTGGTAGCGTTGGCAATTGGCGGGGCTATCGGGATCGGCATTGGTCTATTATTCGGCTGGGTGCTGTTTCCGGTGATTACAGTGGATAATCAGATGCGAGCGCTATCGCAACTGGATAAGGATCGTTATACCGTCATGGTTGCCAAAGCATGGGAAGTCGATAAGGACGTGAACGAAGCCATCAGCCGCCTGCGCCCGCTTGGGGTCGAAAACATCCCCGCCTATGTACGCGACGTGACCGAACGCAAAATTTCCGAAAGCGGGTCGGGCAATCAGGCAGAAATCCGCTATCTGGTGAGCCTCTCCCGTGCGCTCGGCTATTTCACGCCACCCATGCAACCTTTCGTTACAGAGCCAACCCCGACACCACAAGCATGAAAAACAATTGGACTATCATCGGCATATTGATTGGGCTGGGGCTTGGCATCGGCGGTGGGTTGCTCTATGCGTGGGTGATCAACCCGGTAACGCGCCCGAACGTTCAACCCTGGCAATTGAATTTGTCGGGTCAGCGATCATGGATTATTGCCGCCAGCGTTGGATGGGCGCGTGACGGCGATTTATTGCTAGCAGCGGATCGATTGAACGATTTACGCCTGAACGAAACCACTTTCCAGCGTGTAGCTGATATTGCCTGTGATCTGGCGCGCAGCAGCTATGCCCAGAGCGATTCTGGTCTCGTGGCGATCCGCAGCATGGTCAAACTGGCAGAAAGCCAGGGCAAGAGCGGTTGTGCGGGCGATCTGATTCAGATCAATACGCCTATCCCTGTGCCAACGTCCACACCGCAACGCGCCACGCCGACGATCATTCCCGTGCCATCCAAAACGGCGACCCCTGAGCCGGGGTTGACCTTCACCCCTGCGACGCCGCTACCTGTCCAATCTACCGATTCTCCCGCATCTGGCAAGTTTTCGGCGGTGCGTGTAGAGCCATTTTGCAATGTGCGCGCGTCTGGCGTGATCGAAGTGCTGGTCACAGAGCCAAACGGCACGACAGGGATACGCGGTGTGCAGGTGTTGGTAGAATGGGCAGGCGGCTCGGATCGTTTCTATACAGGATTGAAGCCAGAACGCGATGGAGGTTTTGCCGATTTCAAAATGACCGAAAACGAACGCTACACAGTGACGTTGCCCGGTCTGAGCGATCCCTCCAACGCGGTGATCGCGCAACCCTGTACGGATCGGCAGAATGGCGGCACGGCGATCACTTCCTATCGGTTGTATTTCAGGCGAACGGGACGCTAGAAAGGCTGGTTGCACGCGAAAATAGTTTTACCCAATCCCGGCGAATGTACACCAAATAAAGACGAAGCCTCGGACGCGGGGCTGAAGCCACCGCGCTAAACTCAAAGATAGGGTTGCAAGCAAAGGGTTTTATCAAACGTGCGTAGATGCCGTCAGAGTTGCGCAGGCGTCCATTTCTTCTCAGAGAGTTGTCACAAACTTGGGCATAGCCCGGTGCTTTAGCGCCGGGTCTGATAAGTCTTGAGTTTTACCGATCCGAATCCATCTCTTCCGGGTTGCGGACATGCGCTTTTGGCTTTTTGCCCGCACCGAGCGATATGCTCCGCTGATAGGCTGCCCAGACTGCACGCGCCAAAACAGTACGCAAGCCGCCTTTTTCCAGATGATAGAGCGCTTCGGCGGTTGTCCCGCCGGGGCTTGTCACCTGGTTACGCAGCGCCGCCGGGTGTTCTTTCGTCGCGGCGGCATATTCCACTGAACCGCGCACCGTCTGCAACACAAGTTGTTCCGCAATCCGACGCGGGAAGCCAAGATGTACCCCGGCGTCGATCATCGCTTCCATGAACATGAACACATAGGCGGGGCCAGTGCCACTTAGAGCAGTTGCCATATCCAGATAATCTTCGTTGTCCACGAACACTTCCTGCCCCAAAGTACGTAGAATCGCTTGCGTTTGGACACGCTCCGCTTCGCCCACTGCGGGGGCAGCCGTCCAGACGGTGATCCCCTGCCCGATGCGTGCAGGCGTATTTGGCATAGCACGCACGACGTTCGGATTGCCCAACCCTTCAGCGATATGATTAATAGTCGCTCCGGCGAGGATGCTCAACACCAGTTTGACCGATTCTGCTTGTCCGTGTAGCCCGTGCAGCACCTTGTCGAGTGCCTGGGGCTTGATCGAGAGGATCAGAATATCGGCCTGGGCAGCGTCAATATTGCTGGTTGTCGTGTGAATACCATATTCCTTCGCCAGAAATTCGGTGCGTTCCGGCAGCGGATCGGAGGCGATGATCTGCCCCGGCGTAACGGTGCGATGGGCAAGCAGACCGCCGATCATCGCCTCGCCCATGACGCCGCTGCCGATAAACCCGATTTTAAGATTGTCGAATTGTTCGCTCATAGTGTCTTTCGTCTAGTCGTGTGCGGGAGCCATGAATGCCGTCTTCGGGAAATCCGCAAAGGCTTTTTCGGCAATCGCCAACTGTTCGCGGTTGACTGTCACGCCTAGCCCCGGCGAAGTCGGAATCGTCAGGGTGCTGTCTTCACTATTCAGGATAAATGGCTCCGTGATGTCTGGATCATAGTAGCGGTTCGTGGCGCTGATGTCACTTGGCAATGTGACACCCGGCAACCCGGCAATGTGCAGATTCGCCGCGCGCCCGATCCCTGTTTCCAGCATCCCGCCGATCCACAGCGGCACACCCGCGTTATAGCAGAAGTCGTGTACCTTGCGCGCATTGGTCAGGCCGCCGACACGCGACACTTTCAGATTGATAATTCTTGCCGCGCCGAGGTCTACCGCCAGTCGTGCATCATCGACGCTGTGAATACTTTCATCCAGACAGATCGGCGTTTTCAGGTGCGGTTGCAGCTTGCTGTGCTGATAAATATCTTCGTAGCCAAGTGGTTGCTCAATCATGATCAGGCCGAGTTCATCCATCTGTCGGAGGATGGGCAGACTATCGAGCGTATAGGCGCTATTTGCATCTGCCATCAGGCGAATATTCGGGAACTGACGACGTACCTCCCGCAGGAGTTCAATATCCCAACCCGGCTTGATCTTGAGTTTGACGCGGGTATAGCCTTCCTTCACGCGCTTGTCGATGATCCCGATGGTTTCGTCAATGGTTTCGTGAATCCCGATGCTGACGCCAACTTCGGCGCGTGCGCGACGATCTGCCACGCCGTCGTCATTGATCGATCTGCCTTCGAGCCGTGCGCGCAGGTCGTGCAGCGCCATATCAATTGCCGATTTTGCCAGCGGGTGTCCGCGATATTTGGGAACGATAGCCGATTGCTCCACAGGCTTACCGATCAACGCCGGGATCAGATAGTCTTCCAGCATATGCAGGGTCGTACCAATGGTTTCATAGCAATATCCCGGCGACCAGCCGGCAACGCTCTCGCCCCAACCGATCTGCCCATCGGAGTGGATTTCGACAATGATCGCTGGACGAAAAGAATCATTCCAACCGCTGGTTTGCAACGATTCCACCAACTGCATGGCGATAGGATGCAAAATAATTTTTTCAATGACGCTCACGGCGCATATTCCTGTATAGTAGAAAGCGTGAAAATTATCCTGAGTGTACCTCAAAACAAACCCGGCGCTGAAGCACCGGGCTATAAACGATAGCTATGTTGTGGTAGATGGCAGTACACTTGATCAATATCGATTGCGTTTTGTGATCATTGATCAAGTGTACGTGGCGCATAGCGAATGGTTTCATTGCTCATAGCCCGGTGCTGAAGCACCGGGACTGTAAATGACTATGTGCCTAAAATAGTCCAAATCTTTCAACACTGTTTTCCACATCATACCCCCGCATCTTTTGGGCGCTTTCCTGACACAGCCGGGTTCTGCCTGATGTTCCGAACCGCTTGAGACTATAATAGGATGGTTTTGCCCTACTTTTATTTATTGCGAAGTGACGAGCATGGATCAACTGATCGAATGTATTCCCAATTTTTCCGAAGGACGCCGCCCGGAAGTCATCAGCGCGATTGTCGCGGCGATCACCGAGACTGCCCCTGTTCAATTACTGGATACCAGCAGCGACGCCGATCATAACCGCACCGTTGTTACCTTTGTTGGCAGCCCGGAAGCAGTCGAGGCAGCAGCATTCGCCGGGATAAAAAAGGCGGCAGAACTGATCGATATGGATCAACATCATGGCGAACATCCCCGCATGGGCGCGACAGATGTTTGCCCATTCGTGCCGATTCGCGGCGTGAGTATGGCGGAATGCGTTGTGCTGGCGCGCAAGCTGGGGCAGAAAGTCGGGGCAGAACTCAATATTCCGGTGTACTTATATAAAGAAGCCGCCACGCGCCCGGATCGCTATGAATTGCCAGACGTTCGCAAAGGTGAATATGAAGGCATCCGCGAGGCCGTGCAGACCGACCCGAACCGCAAGCCGGATTTTGGCCCGGCGGCGCTGGGCAAAGCAGGTGCAACCGCGATTGGCGCGCGTCCGGCGCTTGTTGCCTATAATGTCTATTTAAATACGGGCGATGTGAAGATCGCCAAAGAGATCGCCAAAGCGTTGCGTTTTTCCGGTGGCGGCCTGCGCTATATTCAGGCATCCGGCTTTCTGGTTGAAGGACGTGCGCAGGTTTCCATGAACCTGCTCGATTTCACCAAAACGCCGCTGCACCGCGTACAGGAGATGATCCACAGCGAAGTAAAGCGCTATGGCGTCAGCATCAGTTTCAGCGAACTGGTGGGCTTGATCCCCGAAGCGGCTTTGACCGACGCCGCGCGCTGGTATCTGCAACTGGATCGCTTCTCGACTGATCAAATCCTTGAACACAAATTGACAGGATCAGCGAAGCCCGAAACGGGTACACCTGATCAATTTATCGCGTCGGTTGCGGCAGGGACAGCAGCACCTGGTGGCGGCGCGGTTGCGGGATTAATGGGCGCATTGGCGGCGGCATTGCCCGAAATGGTCGCCAAACTGACGATTGGCAAGAAGAAGTATGCCGCTGTCGAGCAGGACATGCTCGCTATCGTAACACAAGCGGAAATGCTCCGGCGCGACCTGACGCGCGCTGTGCAGGAAGACAGCGCCGCCTATACCGCTGTGATGAACGCATTTAAAATTGACAGGGAATCGCCAGAGCGTGAACCTGCTATCCAGCAGGCGACTATACTGGCGTCCGATGTTCCGCTACGTGTGATGGAGATGACAGTCAAAGCGCTGTCGCTGATCAAGACTGCTGCCGAAAAGGGAAACATCAACGCCGTTTCGGACGCAGGTGCTGCGGCTCATGCTGCCCTTGCCGCGATTGAGGCTGCCGCGCTCAATGTTCGTATCAATGCCAAAAGCCTGAGCGACGCGCAAAAGGCGGAAAACTATCGCGGGAAGGTCGCGGCGCTGTTTGCTGTCGCGCGGACACTCCACGCGGAAATCGTACAAATTGTTGAGACGCGAGGAGCGTTATAATTCTCTGTGTTCCATCTCAAACGCATCATTTCACTGTTTTCTGTGCTGATCGCCCTTTCCCTGATCCTTGCATCGGGCAGGCTCACAACGGCACAGGAAGCACTCGTCACGGATACGCCCGCCCCGCTCCCGACACGGACACGAGTAGGTACGATTCCGCCGACTAATACGCGCCGTCCAACCTTCACCCCGTCGCCAACGCTGACACCAACGCTAACGCCTACCGCCACATGGACATCACCGCCACACGCTACCTTTATTGCTACTCCCGGCGGCGTTCTCGGCGGCGGTGAATTTGGGACATGGACGCCTGTACCGGTTGGATTCACCACCTACACCGAAAATTTCATTTTCACGCGCCCGATCCCCGCAGATTTTGCGAATTATCCAGCCCGAAACTATCTGTATGGTTCGCGTGATGGGGGTGGACGCCCAACCCATCATGGGCTGGATTTCCAGAACCCAAGCGGCACGCCTGTGATCGCAGCAGCGGCAGGCGTGGTTGAATATGCCGGGCCGGATATTCAGGTGCTGTTTGGGCCACAACCGAATTTCTATGGCAACGTGATCGTGATTCGCCACAACTTTGCGGATGTTGATGGGCGCGCAGTCTATACGCTCTATGGGCATCTGTTCCGAATCAACGTCACCACCGGGCAACCTGTGCAGCAGGGTGAATTGATCGGTCTTGTCGGTTCGGCAGGCGTGGCTGTCGGCGCACATCTGCATTTTGAGGTACGGGTCGGCAAACCCAACGACTATACAGCGGTGCGCAACCCGGAGCTATGGATACAACCCTATACTGGAAACGGCGTCATTGCTGGGCGTGTCATGGATATTTACGGGAATAAGCTCTCCGGTGTGTTTGTGTCGATCATCGGCGGCGCGGGGCGTGATATTGAAACGTATTGGGATGACGGGACGCCGGGAGATACCCGACTGAATGAGAATTTCGTCGCTGGAGATTTACAGGCGGGCTACTATCAGGTCATCGTGCGGACATTGGACGGCGCGTTGAAATATCGGAACACGGTTTTTGTGCGTCCCTATCGCGTTACGCCTGTCGAAATTTACATGATGCCGTGATTCTGGTGATGATAGACTGCTCATCACCAGCAGGAAAAAGGGGATAGAAAATCGGCGCGGGATCAGCCGTGACTATTTTTTGTCGTCTTTTTCGAGGCTGTCCCAGATACCGCGCAGGCTGGGCGCAGCGCGGCGTTTCGGTTGAAAATCGCTGAGGACGCGGGCATTCTTGCGGCGCAGGTTCGCCTTGTAAACCTCGTCTGTTTTGACGAGCCACTGCTGCTGGAGCAATTCTGCCAGCGCTTGCTCGAATTCTTCCTGCGTCAATTCTTCCTGTTCGAGCAGTTCGAGCAGGCGCGCATGGGTGCATTCCCGTTCCCGCATCACGATCCGCATAACGCGATATTGCGGCTTGGGTAGATTTTCCAGGTCAAGGATGCTCAACCCCTCTCCAGATGAATTTGGGGTGTTGTTGTCCGGGCTGCTCATGCTCTGTTTGTCCTCTTTTCCCCACGCGCTTCGTCTTTCATTATAGCGGAAAACAGGAAAAAGAAGGAATGCCGGGTGAACTGTAAAAAATCCGGGAAAAATTTGTTGATTCTTGCAAAATAGTTACGACAGACAAACGATTGCCCTACGCTGGAATAAAACGACTCTTTAGAGAAATTTGCATCGACTAAACAGGATTAGGACTCTCCCATGAGCGTAACATATCCTAAATCAGTTATTTTTCAGGGGTTTATCTGGATATTAAATCGCGCCAATAAAGATATACCTTATATTTAAATTTCCCAACTACTGCTTACTTGCAGCACTTTTCATTTTGCATATACTGCATTCTCATGTGTGGTTCACAATTGGGGTTCACACACTGAAAGAGGTACGCAGAATGTTTGCCAAAAATCGTCTTGCGCGCACCTTCATTGCTACAATGATGCTTTGCGCTCTGATTCTATCCTTTTCTACCAAACCCGGTCTCGCTCAGGAAACACCCAAAGACCTGCCCAATTCGGGCGGGCCGATTATTCCACCTCCTGCCAGTAAAAATTCAGGGACTGCTCCAAAATCCAGCATGGCAAGGGGGAAATCCACCACCGACCCGGCAGGGTTTGGCGCTGGCGTTGCGCAACTGCCACAGAAAATCCAGCCACAGGTTGGGTTCTTGAGCAGTGGCTATCGCAGTCTTCACTTCAATCGCAGCTATACCAACAGCTTCGCGTGGGCGTTTCTGGTCACTATTGAAAATGACTATATTTACGTCTCGGACTGGTCGGGCTACATGGTAAAGATGTCCCAGATCACCGCCGGAGGAGTCTCCCATATTCGGACATTCGGAACCGGGACAAGCGGAACTGGCCCAGGACAATTCGGTTCAGTAGGCCAGGTCGCGGTTGTTGGCAACGATGTTTTCGTCGCCGATATTGGCAACAACCGTATTCAACGGTTTGACAAGGCTACCGGGGTATACGTCAGCCAATTTGGTGCGACAGGCTCGGCAGCAGGACAGTTCAACGGTCCATCCGGTCTTGTTTATAACCCTATAGACGGCTTCCTCTACGTTTCCGAGATTGGCAACAATCGTATTCAGAAATTCAATACGACTGGCATCTATCAAGGACAATTTGGTAGCCCCGGCAGCGGCAATGGTCAACTCAGCAATCCCTGGTCTCTTGCTGTAGACAGCCTCGGCAACATCTATGCAGCAGATACCAGCAACAACCGGGTTGTAAAATTTGCTTCTACCGGAACCTTTATACGCAACATCGGGTCTGGCCTCTCGTTTCCATATGCCGTTACAGTTGATGGGGCAAACAATGTCTGGATAACCAGTTCCGGTAACAATAATGTGTATGCCTATGATTGGCAGGGAAACTACCGCATGTACTATTACGGCGAGAACGCAACAGCGGAAGCCGGATATTTCACCAATGTGCGCGGGATCGGAGTCACAAAACCGCTGACCTTTGCTCCTTATAACGGTTCACCCGCCATCGTTATCGCTGACGCTGGCTCAGGAAATGTTCAACTTTTCTCCCCTTCGGTACAACCATCGGATCACCCGGTTATCGACAACATCGCGGGCATAACCGGAAGTATTTATGGGGTGGCCTTCGATAGTGCTGAGAACATTTTTGTCGCCGCTTTCAGCCAGAACCGAATTTACAAATTCGATAAATTCGGCGGATTATTAACGTTCTGGGGAACGGCTGGCACAGGCAACGGTCAATTCAACAGCCCATTTGGCATCACTGTTGACGACAGCGACAATGTTTACGTTTCCGATAGAAACAATCACCGCATCCAGAAGTTTAACTCCGCTGGCACTTACATCACGCAGTGGGGAACGCTCGGCACAGGCGATGGTCAGTTCAATTCGCCGGGAGGGATTGCTACCGATGGCTCATGGCTTTATGTGACAGACGAGGTGAATGACCGCGTTCAGAAATTCTCCCTGACCGGAACTTACGTCCGGCAGTGGGGCGGGACAGGGACGGGCAACGGTCAAATGGATAACCCGGCTGGAATTGCGGTAGATCGGAAACGCAATCAAGTCTACGTTGTAGAATACTTCAACAGTCGCGTTCAGCAGTTTACGGTGTTCGGCGACTTTATCAAGGTTTTCAGCGGTGCTACACTCAGCTTCCCTGTAGGAATGACCACCGACCAGCAGGGCAACATTTATATTGCAGATCGGGGAAACAACCGCATTATCCAGTACAACGATAACGGAACCTATCTGACAACTTTCGCCTCAACTAGCCCCAATATCGTTGCTGTCAACCCGAAAAACGCACAAATCTATGTCGGGGCGAACAGTGGTGGTACACTTACTCACTACGGTTCACCAACCGGTAAATTTGACACTATTGGCGTATGGCGTCCGAGTACACAGACCTTTATGCTGCGTAATGGGTTGACTGCGGGTGCGCCAGACATTACCGCAACGGTACAATTTGCGCAAAGCACCGACCTCCCTATTGTAGGCGACTGGAACGGTGACGGCTACGATACCCCCGGCCTCTATCGCCCCGGTACATCGTTCTTCTATCTCTGGGATAAATGGCTGAGTCCAAGCATGGGTGCGCCGGATTATCTGGTCTTGCTGGGCAACCCCGGCGATCAGGGCATCGCGGGCGACTGGGATGGCAACGGCAGGGATGGCGTCGGCACGTTCCGTCCATCGAACGGCATTCTGTACCTGAAGAATGACCTGACCACAGGCGTCTCGGAATATGACATGGTGCTGGGCAACCCATCCGACAGAGGTATCGCAGGTGACTGGAACCTCGACGGTGCAGGCAACGCGGGCATTTTCCGTCCGAGCGAAGCCCGCTTCTATCTGACCAATCGCAACTGGCACGGGATCGTCTTCGACGATGGGGCGTACTTCCTCGGTTTCGGGACAGACTTGCCCTTCACAGGCGACTGGACACACAGTGCATACAGTGGCATTGCTGTGTTCCGCCCATCAACCGGGACGATGTACCTCAAATATAATCTGGATGCTGCTCCGGCAGACCTCAGTGTGGCGTTTGGTGCGTCGGGTGACATCCCGCTTGCCGGACTTTGGGGAACAATCCCGACGGTGGCAGATGCAGGCAGTCAGGCTATCAAGCCGTTCACTGTCCCGCCGAATGTCGTCGTTGCGCCGGGTAGCTCTGGCGTCAACCCGGCAGATGTCGGAAATGCCGATTGATCGATTAGATCGATCAGGACTAAAATAACATAACAAAGAGGGGCGTGTTTATCCAATGCGCCCTTTTTTGTTTTCATAAGTACAGGAGAGATGCGTTTGGAAATCGTGAACATCACGCCGGAGGCTATCCCCGCCTGCGGTGAAATGATGAACGCTGCCTTTCATGGCACAGACATGGTAGAACGTCTGGCAAGAATGTATGAATTGCAACCCGAAAACTTCTTTATGGCGCGCGAAGGCGATCAGATTGTCGGGGGCGCGGGCGCGATGAATTATGGCCCGTTTGCCGCTATCGGTCTGGTTTCTGTCCACCCGGAGTTTCAGCGGCGCGGCATCGGGACGGGGGTTATGGAACGCCTCGTTGAAGCGCTGGAAGCGCAGGGCTGCCCGATGATATTTCTGGATGCTACGGCGATGGGTGCGCCCGTGTATACCCGCCTCGGTTTCATCGAGGATGGGCGTACCTATCGCTATTCCAGACCAGACCACCGGCCATCGGGAGAGCCGCTTCCCGACGGCATAGCTATCGCCAGACCAGACGAATTAAACACAATCATTGCATTGGATAGTAAATATTTCGGGACTGCACGCCCCTCAATCTATCACCAGCAGGAAACCTATACTCCTGGCAGGATATTCGTTGCCAGAGACGAATCCGGCGCGATCAATGGTATCCTTTGCGCACAAAATGCCATTCTTGGTCCCTGGGTTGCCGATAGCCCGATAATCGCGGAAAAGCTGCTCCGCGCCGCCCTGACTCTGGAATTTCCCGAAGAGGTGCGCGTTATCTTCCCGGCAGCGAACCCGGAAACTGAATTGCTTCTCAGCCGCTACGGATTCCAGAAAGCGCGCGATATTGCCCATATGCGGCGCGGTGGCGTTCGTGAACCACGCGATATTCCGCGCTACTACGGTCAGGCCAGTTTCATGTTGGGCTGACCGGATCAGACCAGCAGACCCGGCGCTGAAGCACCGGGCTAAACTCAAAGATAGAGCAACCGCCCGACAAGAAATCAATCCTGCCCCATCTTTGTTATAAATCCACAATCCCGGATTCATATAGAACGAATCCGGGGCGAAATCATCTTTAGAGGCCTATTTTGTGGCAGTTGCGACTGCGGTAGCCGGGGCTGTCGGTGGTTTCGGACGCGGTGGGAGCAGCGCCTGCGGCGGAATCTGTGGCGGTGGGTAGGCGAGGTCAACGCCGCGTGTGAACAGATCAATGGTTGATGTGCCGAGTTCAATTTCGCCAGAATAGCATGGCATGGTATAGGGCGGCTCGTCCGTCATGACATAGTGATAGATGCCATTGGGATATTCCGGCGTCGGACCGAAAATGCCATTGCATTCGTCCAGATCGGCGGGCGTCAGGATTTTTCCGTCCTTACCCTGTGGGCCATAGACCGGGAAACCGTCGAGGATATAGCCGAGCAGGTGCGAGTGTTCGCCCTTCTTGTCGATCTTTTCCGTCACGCAGTAGGGTATCCCATGATAGTGATACTGTACGGCAAACGGGTTGGGGTGTCCGTTACAGGCGTCGAAGAACGGGATGCCATCCACAACAAGGCTTTTCTGCGAAAGCGCCATCGTCTTGCCATCCGCTTCAAACGGGCTATAGATCAGCGCACCGCTGATCGCAATCCCGATCAGGCCGATTTTGGAATCGGTCTTTTTTGCGGCGAGTTTGGGTTGCAGCGGCACGATAACTTTCATGTGCTGTTCCTGCAACTTGATCGGATAGGTGGATTTGTTGTCAATGACGCTGACCGCCTGATAGACAGGAAGAACCTCGTGATCGGGGATGCCGTTGCTGCGAATAACTGCGTTGTTATCTTTGTCAAATTCGACAGAAACGTTCTTGCTCCATTTTGCACCAGTCGCAGCTTTTTTAGAGTCTTCCACCGATGGTGGTGCTGGTGTGCCTGTCTGTGCGCGTGTAGTGAGCGAAGTCAGGAGCAGTGCGCCCGCGATGACCAGACTCATCATGCCGAATCGTACCAGTTTTTTGGAAGTAAGCATGTTGATATACCTTTCAATCATGGAAGCCAGACAAATGAACCAAGCGCCCGTGAACGGATGATCTCCTCTGGCAAGGAATCACGGACGACGAAAAAACCTGTGTCGCTGATAAAACCGGGAATCTGATTATTGAAATCTCCGGCACGTGTCACCATCGCTTTTGTGGTGAACGACGTTGCTGCGCCGCCTTCAATCGCTATGCGATACCAGCGCGATGGGAGGTTGTGATTGCCGTGTGCGGAGGCTGAATACACGCCAGACCAGATGTTGGAAGCACTACGCCTCGTTGGTGGTGGCTGACCTTCCAGCACAGAGAAATACAGCCATTTCCCATCCTCGGAAAACATTGGGTTGTCAATATCGGCAAACTGCGCATCCCCTACCAACTGTGCTGGTTTACCGTTTTCTGTTGCCTGAACCCATAGCGAACGCGCCTGTGTATCGGGGTCGATATGCAGCCACGCGACGAACTTTCCATCCGACGATGTAATCGGCTGGGTGGCGTTGTCTGCTATGCGCGTGATGGCATGTGTGCGCAGATCATATTTTTCGATGTGTTTGCTCTCGTTCTCCTTTTCATAGATAGCGTAATAGATGCTGTCGCCCACCTGTCGGGGATAGGCATAGTAGAGATTTGGGCGGTCTTCCCCAAACAGCCGTTTGAGCGATCCGTCTTTCAGGCTGACACTGTATACCCCGTTGCGATCATATGTGTTGTTCCCGGTGCTATCAGGCGCGGAATAAGTGATGAGAAGTTGCTGAGATTCCGCGCTTTTGGACACCTGAAAAACAAGCGCTCCCGACGAAATTTCCAGTACCGTGCTGATCGATTTGGTTGCGAAGTCTAGCTGCGCGATCCGATAGTGGGGCTGGGCGCGCTGTTCAACGAAGATCAGCTTCCCTTTCAGCCACGACGTATCACCGACGATCACCGCCTCGAATGACGATACAGGTTGGGCATCCTCCAGCAATCGCTGCGTTGTGTCGCGGGGTTGCGCGTTCTGCGAGGCGGAAAGTAGCCAGTATCCGAGCAGAAACAGGATCAAACCAGCGACAAAGACACGTGGATTGCGCGACAGCTTATCGATCACAAAACCGCCTTATGGAACTGTAATTCTCGCAGGGGTAAACTAATGGATATAAATTATCAGAAATCCAATCGCTACGTAAAATTGTCCAATCCAAGACAGGTGTCTAATAACCGCTGGCAGCAACGGCAACAAAAGACGCGCCTCGACTTTCTGGAGGCCGCGCTACAGCTTGTCGTGGAACATGGCTATGATGCGCTGACGGTGGCAGCCATCGCAGATCGCGCCAACTATGGACGCAGCACCTTCTATAACTATTTTAATGATAAAGACGATGTAGTCTGGGCATTGTTTGAGCATTATATGGGGATGCTGGACGCGCATATCATCGCCTCGGTAGAGCATCTACCGTCCCCGGAGCGCGAATATGCGTCGTGGCAAATTATTTTCAGAAATATTGAATTGCAAAAAGATTTCTTCCTGCGAATGGAAATCGGCGCAACGCTGAAAATCCGCCAGATCATGAAGGAATTTTTGATCCAGCAGTTTGAAGGACATCTCAAAGCGGGACGATTTTCCCTGATGACGGAAGTGCCGCCGGAGCTTGCTTCGCGCTACTTCGTCGTGACCGTGATTGAGTTGCTGGACTATTGGCTCAAACACCCGGAACTAGGTAGCGCGGATGATATGGTTGATCGGCTTTTTCTGCTCATCTTCCGCCAACCGCTTCCACACATGCAGCGTAAATCGGAATAAGCAAGGTAGTCTTCAATCAATTTTGTTGAGATAGATGATATTCGAGGTTAGTCATCGTCTCCTTCAATATTTCATCCATGCAAGATTCAAGAGATTCTAACTCCTCTTTGGCTCGACCTTGCCATTCACTATCCAGATCGCCCGAATCAATTTGTCTTTTGATAAGCCTTGTAAAATCCACATACATGCTCAGAGCAAACGGGCCTATATCTACATCCCCTTGTTCGGCATAATAAATAACAAGTTTGCGCCATGCCTTTAGAAAATTCATCCATGATTCATCCCGAAGCCATTGCGCTTTTGGTTTGGCTACATCAATATTTGAGCCTATTTCCTCAATTTTTCGTTCCAGTTGTAATCTCACGGCATTGATATTCATATAGCCCTCCTCAAAATTTCGTGACTATCTCTTCCAAAGAAGAAATTTTACAGGTTTTTTATGAATTGGCGTCAAGCGATTTGTGATATAATGCACAATGTTTTTGTGACAGAAATCACAATCCCTGCAAGGAGTATAAAAATATGGTCGCCGAACTCCAGACGGTACGTCAACCTGCCGATCTCAAAATTTCGATGATGGAAATCCTGCAACTCCAGACGAAAGTCGCGCTTGGCCTGGCTGAACCCTATGATCCGCTGGAAGCCACTCTTTTGTATAGTCAACAGGGAGATATGACCCGGATACAGGCTGGCCCGATCACGTTTTATCAATTGAATACTCCCGAACTCATCCATGAAATGCTCGTTGATAAGCCTGAAAAATTCCAGAAAGGTTCGATTCTGCGTCGGGTCAAACCGCTGGTTGGGAACGGATTGCTCACCAGTGACGGATCATTCTGGAAACGTCAGCGCAAACTGGCGCAACCAGCTTTCCATTCCAAACGCATTCAAGCCTATGCGGAGGTGATGGTCGAACTGACGCAGAAAATGCTGGAAAGCTGGCAACCGGGTCAAACGCGCGATATTGACCACGATATGATGAAGCTGGCACTGTCTATCGTGACGCGAACGCTCTTCGGCACAAATCTGGACGGCGGAACAGGCGACGAAGTAAAGGATTCAATGACCAGAGCCTTGAACGCGATCAACAATCAGATCAACACTGCCACGCCCGCGCCAGAATGGTTTCCGACGCCAAACAAGATTACGCTCAACAAAGCGATTGAAGAACTGGATCAACTGCTCGAACGCACTATCGGTGAACGCCGCAAGAGCAAGGAAGATACGGGCGATCTGCTCTCCATGCTCATGATGGCGACAGACGAAGATGGCAACAGTATGTCCGACCAGCAACTCCGCGACGAAGCCATGATGATCTTCCTTGCCGGACACGAGACGACAGCGAATGCGCTCACATGGACATTCTATCTGCTCTCGCAACATCCAGAAATAGAAGCGAAGGTCTTTGAAGAGGTGGATCGCGTTTTGGCTGGACGCGCGCCGACGCTTGCAGATTTACCCAAATTGACCTATCTGGAAAAAGTGTTGAAGGAAGCCATGCGGTTATATCCGCCTGCAAGCGGCTTGAACCGTGAACCGATTGAAGATGTCGAGTTGGGGGGGTATCATTTGCCAAAGGGTGCGTTTATCCTGGTCAGTATGTATTCGCTGCACCGCACGCCAGCCTATTTCCCGGAACCAGAGAAGTTCGACCCGGAACGCTTCAGCCCGGAAAACGAAGCGAAGATACCCAAATATGCCTACCTGCCGTTTGGTGGCGGGCCGCGCGTCTGTATCGGGAATATGTTCGCAGAGATGGAAGCGCGTTTGATTCTGGCGACTGTCGTCAGCCGCTATCGGTTGACACTCAAGCCGGGGCATGTAGTCAAGCCGATGCAGATTGTCACGATTCGCCCCAAATATGGGATGAAAATGCAGGTAAATGCACGCTAAATGACGGTTAAACTGAATTCGATGCGCTTTCTGGAGACTCAGAAAGTCCCCTATGAAGCGCTCACCTATGATGATTCCGCTGAGGATGCCGTTGAAGTCGCGGAGATGATCGGTGTTTTGCCGGGGCATGTGTTCAAAACGCTGGTGATCGAAAAGGTCAGCGGCGGCAAACCAATCCTGCTCATGATCCCGGCAGATAAACAGGTCGATCTGAAAAAGCTGGCGGCAGCAATTGGTGAAAAAAAGGTCAGTATGGCAAGTCATGCCGACGCCGAAAGCCTGACCGGGTTGAAGGTTGGCGGGATCGGCGCATTGGCACTGACCAATAAAACGTGGGCAGTTTATATTGATGCCAGCGCAACCAAACTACAACACATCTGCGTGAGTGCCGGACAGCGCGGGATCAATCTGCGTGTCCCGGTGAACGACCTGATCCGCATCCTCAAGGCAAAGGTCGTCGAGGCGGTGTAATCTCGTCTGCCGCCAAACGGGTTGTCCACCGATAAACAAAAGTCGTGGACAACCCGTTATAGAGTATGTCTATTGCCAGAACGCTGGCTCAGGGATATAGATAAGGCGTCTTCGGACGCTCCACCAACTCGACAGACTCGGCTATTAACACAGGCGTCTTTTCATCCTTCAGCGCCTGAACCTGAAATTTCCCCTTCACGCGCACCCATGCATCCTGTTCAAACTTTTGTGCATCATTGGTCTGAATGAGGATGGCAAGGGCGCTGGCATCAGCCACGCAGCAGCTAATGGCGAATCGCGCCGCCATGAAATTCTTCGTTTCATCCAGCGTAATGTCACGATAGACAAATCCGATAAAATCCGCGCTTTGCCCGTTGAACTCACTGTAATCCTTCGACGTATTGAACGCACGTACCCAATCCAGCACCGTGCGATCCGTTGGCGCAATATCCAGCACGTTGGTCGTGCCACCAGTAAAACTGGCGCTCAATCCGGCGCTGGCGACGGCGGTTGCCCCAAGCGGTCTGGCGGGAATCACAATCGCCATGATCAGCGGCACAGCAATAATGCCGAGCATGAGCCACGAAGGTGCGTTACCGCTGCCGCCATGTGCATGTCCGGCGTGTTCATGACCTGAACCGCTGGTATCGTGTGCGAAGGTGTTCAACAGTTCATCTTTGTTTTTGCCGAGCGGGGCTGGCGTGCGTGTCGTCATGAGTTCGTAAATCTGCAACACGCCCATGATCAACAGAATCCCGGTTGCCACCCATGTCATCCAGATAAAACGCGATTCGTTGATGTAATAGGCGATACGCCCGGAGAGCAGCGTATCCAGCAGGAACAACCCCATCAGCGTCGCAATCGTCGCCTGTATCCATTTCCGTGTCCGAACATTATCATTACGCGCCATCATGATTCCCTCAGAACGTGACATTAAGATTGAGCCAGATTCCCGTGAGGACAGACATCAGGAATGGCAATAACATCATATATAGTACAGTGCGGCGGCGATAGACGCCCAGATACATTGCCGCGCTCTTTATATCCACCATCGGGCCGAAAGTTAGAAATGTCAGAATCGAACCTGTGGTGAAGGTGCGCGCGAACGAGAGCGCAAGAAACGCATCGACGGTGCTGCATACCGAAAGCAGGAACGCCAGCCCCGCCATCACAAACACGCTGTTAACGGGGTTCGTCGCCAGAACGCGCAACGATTCCTGTGGGATGAAGGTTTGCAACAATGCCGCCAGCAGCGAACCGATCACCAGATAGCGCCCCATATCAAAGAAATCTTCGCTGGCGAGTCCGAACGCCTTGCGCAGACCGGGTAACAACGCGGTTCGGGTTTGCGGCGTAGCCTGATCGCTGCCACCGCTGATGCTGACGACCGCACGCGGGTTTATCAACCGTTGCGGGCGCGTCTGGAAACTGAAAATGAGGCCAACGACCATCGCAATAACCCATGTGATGATATAGCGCCCGATCAAGACTGGCCCCCAACCGAACGCCGCATAGGTGCTGGCAAACACAATCGGGTTCATCACCGGAGCTGCCAGCAGGAACGTGATACCTACCGAAACTGGCAGTCCTTTTTGATACAGGCGTTTGGTCACGGGGATCACGCCGCATTCGCAGACGGGGAACAGAAAGCCGAGAAAACTTCCGAATAAGGTGGCTGCAATCGGGTTACGCGGCACAAGTTTCATCATATCTTCTTTGGTGATGAAAACCTCGATCAGCCCGGAGAGCAACGAACCAAGTAACAAAAACGAGACAGCCTCTACAAATATCCCCAGAAAGCGCGTGCTAAACGTCGCAATCAGCGCATCAACAGCCATAGGTATTCCTAATCCAGTGTTATAAATTATAACGCGGTGGGTTAGTTCGCACGGGGTTTATCATTCAACCTTCAGACTGGATCACTCATGTTACGCAATTTTAAACGCGGGGCTAAAGCCGCCGCGCTAAACTCAAAGAGCGGTTTGCAAGTCTCGGTTTTATCCAAACGGTGCAAAGGTGGTCAGCATTGATCAAGTGAATCTTTCTTCTCAGGAATTTGTCTCCTCTTTGAGTTTAGCCCGGTGCTTCAGCGCCGGGTCTGCGTAAGGTGAATGGATCATATAAAAGGTTGGAAAAAATCTTCAAAAAGTCGCTAAAGAATATGTTGGTTACAAAAATTCGTGATACAGTCTTGAGGCTTTGCACATATGTTTCGTGCAAAACACAAGGGGAAAACAAAATGAAACGCCTATTTTCGATTGTTTTAGTTGCTGTTATCGCGTTATTCGCCCTCAATGCGCGCCCGGCAGCGGCACAAACCAATGCACCGGGTGTGTTTGGTCGTGGCGAAATCAGAAGTTTCACGGCTCTGCCAGATGGCAAAACACTGGCGATCAACACCTCACTTGGGGTGTGGCTCTACAAACTGGACGATATGACCGCCAAGCCAAAACTGTTATCCAGCCCGGCCTATGAGTCGGCTTTCAGCGGGGATGGCAAGATGGTCGCCATTGCCACGCATAACACAGAATTTCCTGTTCTCGATGCGGAGACTGGCAAGGTCGTCAGCACCTTCAAGGAAGAAGACGAATATTACAGCGTCTACTCCGTCGCGTTCAGCCCGGATGGAAAGACTGTCGCAGCGGGTAGTTCCGATAAGAAAATTCGCCTCTGGGATGTAGAATCTGGCGATTTGAGAGCCACCCTTGAAGACGGACACACCGGATACATCACCGAATTGCTCTTCACTGCCGACGGCAAAACTCTCGTTTCGGCGGGCGATGATAAACTTGTCATCATATGGGATGTGGAAAGCGGAGAGGCAAAGTTCACGCTGAAAAGCCACACCGGAAGCGTTCACGGCCTGGCGATCAGCCCGGATGGTAAAACCCTCGCCAGTGCTGCCTATGATAAGTCGGTGCGCCTGTGGGATATTGAAAAGGGCAAAGCAGCAGGCGAACTCAGCAGCACCGATGTGAGCGAGAGTTATTCGCTGGCATTCAGCCCGGACGGTAAAACACTCGCTGTTGGCACAAGCTATCCGTATGTTGTTCGCCTCTGGGACTTGTCGAAGAACAAGAAGAGCGCCGATTTCAAGGGACATCGCGGCTCGATTTATGGTGTCGCGTTCAGCCCGGACGGTAAGACTATTGTCTCCGCCAGTTACGATAATGTTGTACGTACATGGGATGTCGATGGCGGCGTCGAAAAGGATGTCCTCGCGGGTGTTCATTCTGGTATCGTGCGCGACTTCCAGATTAGCCCGGATGGGAAGACCGTTGCGGTGATTTCCTACGCTGATATTTTCGTCCGCGTTTACGCCGCCGATAAGCCCGATGTACCGTCCATACTGCTCGAAGGTGGCGAATCGGAAATTGTTGCGCTTGCCTATAGCAATGATGGCAAACAGATTGCCGGGGCAGGCAGCAACGCGATCTATATCTGGGATGCGGCAAAAGGCAAGCTGTTGACCACCATCAAGGTTTCCGGCGTTTCGCTGGTGGCGATCTCTTTCAGCAACGACGGGAAGATGATCGGCTGGGGTGGTTATGATGGTCGCGCCGGGGTCTATAACGCCGAAACGGGCAAGAGTGTTCAGGCGTTCAACGGACACACCACGCGCATTCGCAATGTTCGGTTCAGCGCCGATGGTGCGTTCTTCTGGACATCCTCCGATGATGGTACTGTTCGCCAGTGGAAGGTCGGCAAGTAAGATCGTCTGTTAAAAATCGAACCCCTGGCGTATAGAAGTCGGGGGTTTTTTATTTGGCGCACTTTTTGAAAATCCATACAATTCGACCTGTGTATTTGTTTTTCACAAGGGGTAAAAATGAACAAGGCAATTCGTTCGGTACGCACACTCGTTCTGGCAGCAGCATTCGCGGCGACGATTGGCGTGTCTGGCGTTGTCGCGGCGCAACCAATTCGTCCAATTGCTATGCAGGCGGTGACTCCAACGCCAATTGATAGCGGTACGCCTGTTAAACTCGAACCGGGCAAAGCCTTTGAAACCTATTTCGATGGACAAGACCTGTATATAGCCTATTTCCAGTTCGCAGGCAAGGCGAATCAAGTCATGCTGGTGACTGTGGAAAAGACAAAGGGTAACTTCGGGTTTACAGCCTATATTTCTTCACAGAACGATGTGCAACTGGCCGAAGTCAGCGGTGAGTTCATCGACGCTGCTGCCGTCGCCGTAAAACTCCCACAGGATGGAAATTACAAGATACAGGTCAAATCCGAGAAACCAGGTTCGGGCGATCTTGAGCCGGGGACGGTGAAGATCACTGTCAGCGAAAAGAAAGTCGCTGTGCCTGCCGCTGCTTCACCCACCCCAACCGCCGCGAAATAGTCGCTGAAAATAGCGCGATATGACGCGAGTGCCAGTGTCGGGAACGATGCTGGCATTTCCAATCCCTCCTGTATGCTCCCGCAACCCTGTCCGTCTGCTTACGTAGTAGGATTTGTGCAAAGAGCATCAGTCTGTTGTATTCTATTATAGTGTGATGACATTGCCAAAGAGGAAAAACCGATGAGCGATCTACTAAAACGTCTCCAGTCGAATCGGGGGAGTGGCCCGATAGAATGGATCATGCGCAAGTTGCCCGGTTTTAAGGGCTACGAAGATATGCAGGAACGCCGCCTCGCAGATACCATGCTGCGGCATCACATCGTTGCGCTGCTCAAGGCGGAATTGCAAAACCTGATCGCCGTCGAAAAATCGGTATTGAACAGCGGCGGTCTGTCCTATATGGGCAAGATGAAGGACGCCAAAGCCAAATATCAGACGTTCATCAATCGCGTTGATACTGCGATGCCGGGCTATTCCGGTTTCTTCGCCAAGAATAAAGTTGGCGTGAATGAACTCAATTTGATCTATAACTTCGACGCCGATTTGCTCGATCTGGTCGATCAGTTCAAGGCCAAAGTTGACGACCTGAAAAAGGCGGCCAGCACCAATGAAGGTCTGGATAAGGCCATTAACGAATTTGAAGAACTGGCGACAGAGGCCAACAATATTTATGCACAGCGCGAAAACGTACTGGCGCGTGTCTAGTGCGAACTTCCGAACGTTCCTGATTTTGAGGAGAATTCAACATGGCTCGTATTATTGATGTCGTTTCGCACCCGAACGTTATGCCGGACGAACTGACCTACCGCGAACCGCAGCAGGGTAACGGGGATTTTCGCATGGGTTCGCGCGTCATCGTACAGGAATCCCAGGTTGCCGTGTTTGCGCGGCAGGGTCAAATGCTCGATGAATTGCCCGCCGGTGCGCACAGCCTGAACACCGGAAATATCCCGATCCTCGCTGGCCTGATCGGGATGGTTACCAGCGGCAACACGCCATTCACTGCCGAAGTTTATTTCGTGAACAAGAAGGATATGCCACAGTTCGGCTGGGGAACCAACCCGCCGATCATCATGTATACGCCCAATGTCGGCGTCGGCTTCCAACTGCTCATGACCAACGGCATTATTGATATTGGTGTCGAAGAAGCAGGGCGTTTCCTGAAAAATTATGGCGTGGGGCGTCCGATCCTCCGCATGGAAGATATTCGGGATCGTATCCAGACGATGCTCCTCAGCACACTCGGCGCACTCCTGAGCAAGCAAAAGATCGAAAATATCCAGGCCGCGAATGCGATGCTTGGCGATCTCGAAGCGGGTTCGCTGACATTGCTCAATGAGCAGTTTGTCGAAATCGGGATGCGGATCAAGTCGTTCCGTGCCAAGCCGTTCCAGGCGCGTCCGGCAACACCGGAAGAAGTCATGACCTATGGCAATATGCAGAATTACCAAACCATCGCTGGTCTGGATATTGCCAAGACTGCCGCTGCAAATCAGGGTATTGGTGGCGCGGCAGCAGGCGCAGGCGTTGGCTTCGGCGTTGGACAGCAAATCGGCAATGCGCTGAATCCACAGGGCGCAGCACTCCAGAATCAGCAGATGCAGCAGCAGCTTGAAATGCAGAAGATGATGATGGATATGATGAAGCAGCAAATGCAGAATCAGGGCGGACAACAGCCCCCTGCTCCGGCAACACCTGCTGCGCCAGCCGCACCGCAGACCAAACAGGAAATTCAGGCGATGCTCGACAGCCTCGATATGAAGCTGGCAAGCGGTGAGATTAACCAGGCTACCTATGACAAACTGTCGGCCAAATGGGAAGCCCGTCTGAAGGAACTCGGCGGCTAGGAAACCGTCTGAAAGGGATTAACCCCTATCCCCAACCCTTTCCCCGCAGGCAGGGAAAGGGAGCGAAAACGCTGGCGTAGAAGTCCCTCCTCGCTCGCGGGGAGGGATTCAGGGTGGGGTTTGCCGGATTTCTCAGACAGTCTCTGGCTCAGGTTGCATCAGCCCAACAGTTGTTGCAGCCAACTACGCAGTAAATTCATTGACCCGGTGTCTTTATGCACCGGGTTAATTGATTGCGATCTATAATCAATTCAAACCAGCATTTTCAGGAGAATTATTCTCGATGGCACAGTCAATCCTCGATAAAGTCAATACGCTGATTTCGGCCAACCTGCACGGCATGGTCGATAAAGCATTGCAGTCCAATTCCGTCGCGGTGATGGATGAATACGTCCGTCAGGCCGAGCGCAACATCGACGAACTGGAAGAGAACGTCGTGCAGCTTGGCGGCAGCGCCAAGACGCTCAAGCGCAAGCACGATGAATTTGTTGCCGAAGCCGAAAAAATTGATCGTGATATTGATACCCTGCTCACGCGCGGCAAGAACGACCTCGCTGCCGCTGCCCAGAAACAACTTAATCAGGTGCAGGGGCAGGCGCAGGAATATTACGAACAGTGGCAGCAGCAGGACGGCGAATATAAGAAGATGATGGACGCCAAGCTCAAGATGGAGCAGCGTCTGGTCACAATCAAGCAGGAACGCGAACACCTCAAGGAATTGATGAAACTCGCGGAGGCTAAGAAGGTCGCAAACAAGGCGGTCAAGAGCCTGAACGATCTGAAGGGCATCGGTGATGATGATATTCGTCGTTTGGGCGATCAGATTCGTTCCCGTCTGGATGAAGAAGATGCCCGTCTGGAATATAGTTCGCAACGTTTGCAGGATCAGCTTGATGATGCCATCGTGGATACTCAGGTCGATTCGCAACTGGAAGAACGCCGTAAGCGCCTCGGTCTGGGCGGTTCGTCCGATCCTGCGGGTGGCGGCACGAGCAACAGTATCAGCGGCGGTCAGAGCGGCTGATTGCACGCCGGATTGTTATAGTTTTTTGATCCCGGTATGCTGACGCCAGTCCGCTACCGGGCTATAATCCCAAAAAATACATCGCCGCTTGTGAGCGTTTGTTACCCTCTCTGAATCGGCTCACAGCCCGGTACGCCGGGACATCGAAATTTATCAGCATTATCCTCGAAGGCGAAAAATTTATATAAACCATGTCACGCTATGTCGTTAACCGCCTGTTATTGTTCATCCCTACCATCTTTGGGATATATACACTAGCGTTCATCCTGATGCGTGTTCTTCCGGGAGACCCGGCCTCGTTTCTGGCAGGCTTCCGGGACGACCCCAAGTTGCTCGCAGATGTGCGTAGCGCTATGAAACTTGATGAGCCGATCACCAGCCAATATGTAGCCTATCTCGGCAACGCCCTGCGCGGCGATCTCGGCGTCAGCTATCTCACCCGTCGCCCGGTGGTACAGATGATCGCGGAAGCATTCCCGGCCACGTTTGTACTGGGCTTGTCGGCCATGTTCATCGCGGCCATTATTGGCATTCCGCTTGGGCTACTTTCTGCCGTCAAGAAAGATTCGATCTGGGATAACCTGTCGCGCGTGATCGCTTTGCTGGGGGTTTCTATCCCGGTATTCTGGCTGGGCGTACAGATGCAAATCCTGTTTAGCCTGCGTCTGAAATGGTTGCCGATCAGTGGAGCGGGATTCGATAGTCACCTGATTATGCCAGCATTGGCGTTGTCTGGTGGAACGCTGGCGCTCCTGATGCGCATGACACGCTCAACGATGCTGGAACAACTGGAGCAGGATTATGTGCGCACGGCGCAGGCAAAAGGGCTGCACACCCGTATGGTGCTGTGGCGGCACGCGCTGCGAAACGCGATGCTTCCGATCCTGACCGTCGGCGGAAACAGCCTCGCCAACCTGTTGAGCGGTGCGCTTCTGGTCGAAGTGATTTTTGCCTATCCCGGTATGGGGAAACTCCTTGTCGATGCTGTCAACACCCGCGACTATACGCTTCTGCAAGGGCTGGTGATTGTCTTTGCTGTCATCTACGCAGGGATAAACACACTGGTCGATTTGGCCTATCTATTCATTGATCCGAGGGTGAGATTCCTGTGATCGCACAACTCAGCACCAATAATCAATCCCGGTTGTTCCTGCGGCTCATGCGCTCTCCCCTGAGCGTTATCGGGCTGGCGATTGTTGTTCTGGCGGCGGCCTGCATCTTCCTTGCGCCATTCATCGCGCCCTATAATCCGATGGTTGGGGATATTGACAACGCCTATTTGAAGCCTCCTTCGGCGGAACACCCTTTCGGGACGGATGACGCCGGGCGCGACATCCTCAGCCGCGTGATCTATGGGGCGCAGATTTCGCTGCGTATCGCGCTGCTGGCGGAAGGGCTTGGGTTGACCATCGGCGTCGTCATCGGACTAATCACCGGCTATTACGGCGGCTGGATCGATATTATCCTGATGCGTATCGTGGATGTGTTTATGGCGTTCCCGCTGCTCATCATTGCGATTGCGCTGGCGGCGGCGTTCGGCCCCGGTGAATTTAAACTCATCCTCGCATTATCACTCACGATATGGCCGTTTGCTGCGCGTCTGGTGCGCAGTCTGGTACTATCGGTACGCGAAACTGAATATATCGCGGCGGCTCAGTTGCTCGGTGTGCGCCCTGCCGGGATCATGTTCCAGCATATTCTGCCAAACATCATAACGCCGTTGGTGGTATTCGCTACATTGGGTATCGCCAACATCATCCTGCAAGAAGCCGCCCTCAGTTTCCTGGGATTGGGCAATACTGATATTAATGCGCCAAGCTGGGGAAAAATGCTTTTCCTCAGTCGCCAGTTTATACGTAGTGAATGGTGGATGGCGTTCTATCCTGGCCTCGCCATTCTGCTGACAGTGTTGGGCTTCAATCTGCTGGGCGATGGCCTGCGCGACGCGCTGGACGTGCGTTCGGACTAGTCAGGGCAATTCGGATCAGTGGCAGACATCATCCAGGTGTCTGTCGCTACGATTCGTCCAATGATGCCTCTTCCTCTTCGACATTCAGCGGGCGATGCACAGCACGCGCAAAAATCAGATAGCCAGTATGCGCGATCATGCGGTCTTCCGGGCGCAACCGTGCCGGGACAACCTTATAGGAGCGCTGCCAGATTTCCTCAACTTCGACGCGAAACCACGCCCCTTTGAACATTTTAGTGGTCAGGTCAATCACCTGATTCATCGTCGGGACGAGCGCGCCGAAATGACCGCCACCAACCAGCGCCGTGCGTGCCACTTCCAGATAATCATAGGGGTTGGTTACATCCAGAAAGACAGCATCGACGGCTGTTTCATCGAATCCTTCGGCAATGTCGCGTTCTTTAATCGTCACGCGATCCATAACATTTGAGCGTGTGAGATTTCGCTTTGCCGTTTCGATATTGCCACCGCGCCGATCATAGCTATATACATGCCCGCTATCGCCAACCAGAGAGGCCAGCCATGTTGTCAGGCCACCGCTGCCAGTCCCGGCCTCGATCACTTTCGTACCCGCCCGAATATTCAGCTTGAGCGTAATAAAGCCCAAATCCTTTGGCTGAATGATTGTGGTATCGTGACGTGCATGAGCGAGTAAATCCTCGAAGGCGGGTTGCAACATATAGAACAGGTTGCCGAGATGGGTACTAACCTGCGTACCATAGTCCAGCCCGATCAGGTCTTCATAGGCGATGTTGCCTAGATGGGTAGCGAGTTTGTCGCCTTTGGTCAGCGTGCGTACATAGTGTTTGCGATCTGTGCTGATGAATAGCGCAACATCGCCATAATTTGCGGTTTGGGGATAACTCATGGTTGATCAACGTGTTCCGGGACGATGCGCCCGCTGTGGATACGCCACTGTACTGCTTTGGAGAGGAATTGTGGCGTGAAGATTTCGCGTTCGGTGGTGGTCAAAATGGATTGCGTTACTCCGTCGATGCGTTCCAGCAGGAAGCCGCGCCGTTTGGCGTCCAGTTCTGCGATAAATTCATCCAGCAGCAGGATAGGCCATTCTCCGATTGTTTTACGCATCCAGGCGAGTTCTGCCAGCTTGATCGCCAGTACCGCCGTGCGTGCCTGCCCCCGCGAACCATAGAGCGCCAAATCGTGATTATTCACATGAAACCGGAGTTCGTCGCGCTGTGGCCCGATCAGCGTCATGCCGCGTTCGATTTCGCGCTGGCGTCCGGCAATGAGTGCCTCGCGGAATTGCGGCACAATCTCTTCCGGCGTCAACTGTCGATTCAAATCCAGACCAGGCGCATCAAAAGAGAGTTGACCGCCTTCGTCGGCAGTCGGCTGGAAACTCGGCTGATATTCCAGTTCGAGCGTTTCCGCGCCCGCCGTCAGTTCACTATGGACATCCTGCGCCAGAACTTCCAGGTCGCGCAATAATCGCTGGCGTCCGGCGATAATCACACTCCCGGATTCTGTCAGCTTTTCGTCCCAATATTCCAGTTGTGCTGGTGTAGCACGACGTTCGGCAATATTTCGGAGCAGAGCATTCCGCTGTTCCAGAATTTTTTCGTAATGATGCAATGCTTCGGCATAGGCGCGATCCGTCTGACTGAGCGTGATATTCAGATAGCGCCGCCGTTCGACAGGTGCGCCCTCGACCAGCGCCAAATCCTGCGGCAGGAACATCACCACGTTTAACTGTCCTAGCAGATCGATTTGCCGCCGATTCAGTCCATTCACCCGGATTTGCTTGTTCAACTTCGCGCCGGGTTCCTTGTTCTGCGGCATCAATGTAATGTCGATTTGCACCAGCGAAGAGTTGCGGTTAACTGCCTCTGCCGCCAGCCGCGCATAGGGCAGAACATCGTTTTCCGCCTGCCAGTTCAGGAGTTGACGATCACTGGTCGCCCACACGGAGCGAGACGTGGCAAGGTAATAAATGGCTTCGAGCAGGCTGGTTTTACCCTGCGCGTTTTCGCCGTAGAGCAACAACTGACCCGGCGGAAGGGTAACTTCCAGCCGTGCATAGTTGCGGAAATTGGTCAATGAAAGATGTTCGACGCGCATTCACGCCCGCAAAAGCCCGGTGATCCGGTATATCGCTTCCCCGTTGTAGTAATTCAAAGCGCGGTGGGGTGTCACCCGTTCGGCGGTATAAATCTGCCTGACCAGCGCCCATGTTTCCGCGCTGACCAGCACCTGCCCGCCAAACGCATTTTCCTGTAGAAATTTGGCGTATTGCACGGTGTCGCCAATTGCCGTAAATTCCTTGCGGCGGGCGCTCCCGACGTTGCCGAGGATTGCCGAACCAGTGTGAACCCCGATGCCATAGCGCAAGTGATATTTTTCCGGCAATGAAGCGTGCAGGTCTTCCACGTCGTTCACCATGATCATCGCAGATTGCACGGCACGCAGGGCATGATCCTGATGCTGGTTCAACTGGGTGTTGTATAACCCAATTACTGCATCCCCGATGAATTTATCGACAATGCCTTCGCGCAGCATCACGGCCTCGCTGCTGACGGTCAGATACTGGTTGATCACACGCATCAACTCTTCCGGCTCGATCCCTTCGCTGAACTTCGTGAAATCCCGAATATCGCAGGAGAGGACAGTAACTTCGCGTTCCTGTGCGCGCATGGCGTCATCGCTGAAATCACGGATGTTTTCGATCATTTCCGGCGCAAGGTACGGTTTGATAGCCTTGATCTGCCGATCCCGTTCGTGGAGTTCCGTCACATCGTTCAGCACGATGGTCACACCACCGAGGCTGTCATCTCCCTTGAGGGGCGAAAGCTGAATCGTCAGGCTGACATTGCCGCGTGTCGGCAGGGCTGTATCAATCTCGAATGCCTGCGATATTCGCTCGACGTTGACGCGCGCCAATGCCCGATCAAAGCCATCGAACAGCAACGGGATCACATCGAATAACGGGCTGCCTACCGGGTCATCGTGCGACACCTTCAGAATCTGGCGCGCAGAGGTATTGATCGTCTCAATCAATCCTGTGCCGTCAACGGTGATCACACCGCTGGCGATGGACGAAAAGACGTTATCCATCAGATTACGCGCACCGGTAATCTCTGCGAGGCTGGTGCGTACCGTCTCGAAGAGGCGCGCATTCTCAATCGCAATCGCAGCCTGATTTGCGAAAGCCTGTACCAGTTCCTGTTCCCGTTTGCCGAAGAGCGCTGTTTGCAGGCGATTATCAGCATAGACCAGCCCGGTCAGGTCGCCCTTGACGACGAGCGGTACGCAGAGGATCGAGCGCAGCAGCAGATCGATGACACTTTCGGAAGTATTGAAGCGATCATCACCGCCTGCGTCTGTCGTGACGACCAGCCGTTTGCTACGGATCACTTCATCGATCACGGTGCGGCTGACGATCATCTCGTTACGCCCAAGTGTGCGCCGCTGCGAATTGCGCGCTACCCGGAAATCCAGTTCGCCTGTTGTCGGGTTACGCAGGACGATATAGCCGCGCTCCGCACCAGTCAACAGGATAACGGTATCGATCACATCGTTCAACACCAGATCAAGATCAAGGGTCGAATTGATAAGTTCGGTGGTCTGTGCCAGCGCCCGGAGTTGATCGATTTCCAGCAATTCGTTTTTGAGGAAGGTCGCCGCACGTTGCAAATCTGCGCTTGCGATATCCAGTTGGTCGATAGGCTCCTGTGAAACGGCCTTATCCACACCGCGCACCTTGAGCATTTCCCGTTGTGCGCGCAACGTTCGCACCAGGTCCTGGGTGATTTTGACGACCTGTGCCAACGTTGTGATGGCTGGATTATTTAGTGGGCTGGTCATGGGGTTAACACCACCTCGTAAACACCAACAGGCTGTACACGCCCCTTGACATTGAACTGCCCGCGCTCGATCACACGGATTGCGGGCAACCCTTCCAGTTTATAGCGGCAACATTCAAACGTTTCGCGGCTGATCAGGATTTGCCCTGGTTGCGCATTTTCCAGCAAGCGGTGCGCCAGATTGACGGTATCGCCAAGCGCAGTAAATTCCTTGCGCGTCTTGCTGCCAGCGTTGCCGAGCGTCGCTATTCCAGTATGAATCCCGATGCGGTAGTAGCGTGTGGTGTCCGGTTCACCGCTTTTGCGATAGTAATCATGATAGGCGCGTGCCATGCCGAGCGCTGCCAATACGGCCCGATAGCCATGTTCATCATCCGGGTTCAACTGGGTATTGAACAGCGACATGACTTCATTGCCCATGTATTTATCCACAACGCCGTTTTGTTCGGAGACCTGCGCTTCGGCAAGACTGAGATAGTCATTCAGCATCTGCATAAATTCGGCGGCAGTCTGGTTTGGCGGATAGCTGGAAAAACTACGCACATCCGTATACATCACAGTGGTTTCCCGGCGTTCGCCGCCCAACCCTAGTTGATCGATGCTATGAATATTTTCGATCATCGCCGGGGGCAGATAGGGGCGCACCGCTTCGATCTGCGCCGAACGTTCGCGGAGTTCCGTCATGTCATCGACCACAATGGCAACGCCCTGTGTCAGGTGTTCCGCATCCTTCAACGGGCTGAGTTTGACCGAGAGCGCCAGATTTGTCTCCCCGTCGAAACTGGCTGTTGTTTCGAGGGCTTCCAGCGCGTCGTGGATCAGGACATTCCGCACGCGGATTTCAAAATCTCTGGTCAAAGGCGGAATCGCTGTCCAGATCGATTGGCCTAACCCGGCGTCACGATCAACATTCAGAATCCGTTCGGCGGCGTCGTTGAAGGTGGTGATCCGATCCTGTGTGTCGGTGGTGATGACGCCCGAACCAATGGACGCAAACACGTTATCCATGAGCAATTTCAGCTCGGTCATTTCCAGCAGGTTGCCTTGCGCACGCTCGAACAACCGCGCGTTCTCAATGGCAACAGCCGCCTGATTTGCAAAGGCATAGAGCAGTTCGCGCTCTTTCTCGCCAAACAACCCCTGCTTGATGCGGTTATCGGCGTAGATCACGCCCGTGACTTCGCCGCGTAACATGAGCGGCACGCACAGAATGGAGCGTAACGCATAGCCGATCACGCTGGCAGTCGTCTCATAGCGCTTGTCCAGTTCTGCGTTATTGGTGACAACCGGGATTCCGGTATTCGCCACATCCTGCACGATAGTCTTGGAGACGATGAATTCTTCTTCCTTCATCTGTCCCTTGATCGTGCGTGCAACCTTGAATTCGAGTTCGCCCGTGATCGGATCGCGCAGCACCAGATAGCCGCGTTCGGCGTTGGTCAGCTTGATTACTGCTTGCACAACGCCGTTCAATACATCATCCAGATTCAGGGTGCTGTTGATCAAATCCGCGATTTGACCGAGGGCGCGAAGTTGTCCCAGTTCGTTCCGATCCCGTTCCAGTTGGGTCGCCAGCGTATCGAGATCGGTATGAATAGCCTGTAGACCTGCCAGCGTTCCCGGCGGTAGGCTCATCCCATGTAATTTGAGGGTTTCACGCTGGCGGCGGAATGTACCTTCAAGTTCGTTGACCAGGTTGCTCAAACGCCGTATTTCATCGGCCAGCGATGCCGAACCGGAAAGCGTTGTGTCCACGTAACGCCCCTTGATGACCTCTCGAACCGGATAATTGCGCCCCTTATTATACCTCGTTACGAGCGATTAGAAAACTTGTGCCGTTTGAAAAATGAAACAAACAAAAGATAACTTTGAGCGGGATAATTACCCTGCTCAAAGTCACCAAAGCCCATTGATTATCTGGCATCTTTAATTAATCGTTGGGAATCAGTTGGTACAGCGTAGGATTGGTATTTGCACTATAAATAGAAACAGCGAGTGAACGTTGAATCCGATGACACGCTCTCAATGTGTGCAATCATAAGAACGGATGTATCATATTGAGGTCTCGTTGGTTTCCAAATCTGGAGAATGTGCCTTATGGATGTTAGACAGTTTATTGAAGGAAGTCTAAAAGGGTTGCAGATGCAAACATCTGCTCATAGTGCGGCCTGGCATCTTGGCAATGAAAAAACATGGGATGTAAATCAGGAAACAGGCGAACTTATCTTCACATTTGCAGATAGTACAACAGCAACTACTCAAATCCAGATCATAGGTACATATGATACGGTGAGTAAAACTTTCCTATGGGGCTGGGATCATCCGTCGGTACTCGAACCTCTCAGAGAACATGCCAAACTGACTAAGGCTTGGGGAATAGCAAATAGAGTATCAAAGTTTACAACACTGGAAGTAAATTGTTCGGAAACCGAAGCATGGGAATTTACAGCGGTAGCAGTGCGATTGGCAAATGCAAATGGGGCATATCGAGGGCCAGCGGGTACAACGATGGTTTTTATGACCTTTGGGGAAGTTAAACTCGAAAGAAGCAAACGTTAGTGTTGAGACACAGAATGGCACTGTTCAAGTGCTAAATATTTATAATCCACAATTTCAATCCCCTGGAATCCCACTATAAGCACCATTTTCCGAATGATTGCCAGCGTGAATAAGCGTATCATGTAAACATCCAGACGACCTCACGATCTATAATGAGGGATGAAATGCAAACCATGACGCTCGATTTTGAAACATGCTGGCAGGCATTCCGCGATCATGATGCCGCCTTCGACGGAAAGTTTGTTGTTGGCGTCCGCACTACGAAAATCTACTGTCGTCCAACCTGCCCGTCACGTCGCCCGAAGCGCGAAAATGTAACTTTCTATGCTACGACTGCCGAAGCGCGCACCGCAGGCTATCGCGCGTGCAAGCGCTGCCAGCCTGACCTCAACCAGTTGGACGAAATTGCATGGGTACGTGAAGTCTGTGCGTTGATCGATGCTAACCTGAGTGCAGTCTGGACGCTGGGTACGCTTGGTGTGCAATTGAATATCAGCCCCGGACACCTGCAAAAAGTGTTCAAGCGGGTGATGGGTGTGACCCCTCGCCAGTATATCGAAACACAACGACGCGAACGTTTCAAAACAGCGCTGCGTACCAGTGAAACCGTTGCGGATTCGGTCTATGCAGCGGGCTACAACTCTCCGAGCAGTTTTCATGAGAATGGCGGCTTCGGCATGACTCCGGTGGAATATAAAAAAGGCGGTGCAGGCGTGACTATTACCTATACAACGATGCAATGTGATGAACTGGGCTGGATGCTTGTCGCGGCGACAGAGCGTGGTGTTTGCGCCGTGCGGATTGGCGACAGGCGAGAGGATATTGAGCGTGAATTATTCGCGGAATATCCCGCCGCGACCATCACCTATGACAAGTTGGGATTAGAACACTATGCCAAGTTGATCCGCGACCATGTAGAAGGAAAGAATCACGACCTCAGACTGCCTCTTGATCTCAGGGCGAGTGCTTTTCAGGCGCGCGTCTGGCAGGAATTGCGGAACATTCCCTATGGCACAACACGGAGTTATCGTCAGATTGCCGAGCAAATCGGGCAACCAGAGGCAGTGCGGGCAGTGGCGCGAGCATGTGCTACAAACCCTGTCGCACTAGCGATTCCGTGCCATCGCGTGGTCGCTGCAAATGGCGATTTGGCGGGCTATCGCTGGGGAGTTGAGCGCAAGGCCACCTTGTTAAGACACGAAAAGGAGAATGCGGGATCGTGAAATACTGGGTTTTGTTTATTGTACTGGCGATGATCTGGGGATCATCCTTCCTGTTGATCAAAACAGGGCTTGCGCCCGAAGGCACGATCCCGGCAGTCGCAGGGCGTTTCGATCCGGTCTCGCTGGCTGCCACGCGCCTGACCGTCGCTGCTGTCTTTTATATGACATTCGTGCTGATCACTCGCGCCAGGAAAATCCCGCGCGATGCTGGTACGTGGGTGAAATTATTCATCACCGGACTCTTCAACAACGTTGTACCGTTCATCCTGATTAGCTGGAGTGAACAGTATATTGATAGTGGGCTCGCCAGTGTGTTGAATGCTACTGTACCGTTGTTCAGCCTGGTTATGGCACATCTGGCGCTGAAAGACGACAAGATCACGCTTGGAAAAATCTTCGGTATCATTGCCGGGTTTGCAGGCGTGGCAGTGCTGGCAACCCGCAGCACGCCAACACACCCGAACCCGATTGAAGGACAGCTTGCTGTTGTAGCCGCCTCGCTCTCCTATGCGTTCGCGGCGGTCTATATGCGGCGCGTCCTGCGTGGGCTTGATCCGTATGTCACAGGGGCGAGTTCGATTACGATGGCTTCGCTGATCATGCTGGTCATTGTTTTTGTCGGCGTTCGCCCTCTTCCAAACTTTGGCACAATGCAACCAGACGCGCTGGCAGCGGTCATCGGATTGGGGATTGTGAATACCTTTATCGCCTACCTGTTGTACTTCACTATTATGCCTGTCTGGGGTGTGTCGCGTACAACGATGGTCACTTACGTGTCGCCTATTCTGGCGATCATCCTCGGCGCAGTCTTTGCCAGTGAGATCATTGATGCCAAATTACTCGTCGGTGCGGGGTTGATTATTGGTGGTGTTGTCCTTGCCAATTTCTGGAAAGCGCCGCTCACGCTGGCGCGAAACCGCTCTGGTCAACCAATCGAGGCGAACGCCAAAGCGTCGTGAAACGCTGCTTCCAGGAGACTGGGAAGTCTAATAAACCCCACCCTAAATCCCTCCCCGCCAGCGAGGAGGGACTTCCAGACGCGGGCATTGCCCTCTTTCCCTGCCAGCGGGGAAAGGGTTGGGGATAGGGGTCAATCCTTTCAGACCATCTCTAAAACCGAACCTGTAAATTATCCCCTTTCCGTGCATCGGTGAGGGGATAGTTTTTTCTGTATTTGCAATCTCCGCTGCTTCAACGCATTGTTTGCACCAACAAGAACCCATTCAAGAGGGAGATTACAACAGCGATAGCAAAGGCAACGATGATGAGCGGACGCGAATTGACAAAGACGCCCATTTTCCGTTTATCGCTCGTGAACATCACCAGCGGAAAGACCGCAAAACTAAGCTGTAGGGAGAGGATGACCTGGCTCAAAATCAACAGTTGCCCGATTCCCTGCTCCCCATAGAGGCTTGCCACGATCACGGCGGGTACAACCGCAATCAGGCGGGTTAGCAAGCGCCGCAGCCAGGGGCGCATCCGTATATTCAGGAATCCTTCCATGACGATTTGCCCCGCCAGCGTTCCGGTCAATGTGGAGTTTTGCCCGGAAGCCAGGAGCGCTACCGCAAACAGGGTACTGGCGAGACCTGCACCCAACACGGGCGTAAGCAATTTATAGGCATCGCTGATGTCCGCCACATTTGCATACTGTGTGCCATGAAAAGTCGCGGCAGAGAGAATCAGAATCGCTGCATTGATGAAAAATGCCATCATCAGCGCCGCCGTAGAATCAATCGTAGCGAACCGGATAGCTCTCCGTTTTCCTTCTTCGGAATGCTCGAAGGCGCGGGTTTGCACAATGCTCGAATGCAGATACAGATTGTGCGGCATCACTGTCGCGCCGAGGATACCAACAGCGATATATAGCATCGAGGGGTTTTTGATGATCTCGATTGACGGGACAAGACCACCCAGGATTGCCGGAACAGACGGGCGCGCGACAAGGAGTTCATAGGCGAAACAAGCTGCAATCGTAAGGATCAGTGCTGCGACAATAGCCTCAATCAGGCGGAATCCCTTGTGTTGCAGGAAAAGCACCATGATCACGTCCGCCGCTGTAATCAATACCCCCAATACAATCGGGATGCCAAACAGCAGGTGCAAAGCAATCGCCGCGCCGATAACTTCGGCAAGGTCACAGGCCGCAATCGCAATCTCGCAGAAAATCCACAGCACGAACGAAACCGGACGCGAATAGTGATCACGGCAGGCCTGGGCGAGATCGCGCCCCGTCACAATCCCCAGTTTGAGCGAAAGGTGTTGCAGCAGAATCGCCATCAGGTTGGAAATCAGGATCACAGAAAGCAGCAGATAGCCGAACTGCGCCCCGCCTGCCAGATCAGTCGCCCAGTTGCCAGGGTCCATATACCCCACTGCAATCATCAGCCCCGGCCCGGCATAGGCTAATAACGTCCGCCAGAAGCCTTTGCCTTTTGGTATCGGAATTGTCGCATATACTTCCGGGAGCGAGGGAGTTGCCCTTTTTTGTCGCCATCCGATTTCGCCATCGGGTGGTTTTGTCGTTATCGTCGCCAAGATTTACATTTGCCTTAATTGATATTTAGATTATCCTAAAATAATCATATTCCCAATACCCACCTCTGTCAAGCACAATTTTCGGTTGACACTGTGCATTCGGCAACTTGCTGATAATTACCTGCGTTCGGGTAACGTGGGCGGTAAGGTTGACCGTCCTCACTCTAAATCCCTCTCCCGCTGGAGAGGGACTTCCAGACTGAATAGAACTCTCCTTCGCTTGTGGGAGAAGGGGTTGGGGGATGAGGGCTTCTTATCTCGAATTCACCTTAATAATTCGGTGGAAGCGGGCTGATGGTCGTCCATCCGCCGTCGAGCATCAACGTTTGTCCGGTGATTTGGCGTGCGCCGGGAGAGATCAAAAACAGCGCGGCGGCAACTACATCTTCGACCTGTGTTACGTGCATGGTTGGAGTGACGGCTGCCCATTGTGTTTCATAATCGGGTGCTTCTTCCAGTGTGCGCTCGGTGATCGTTGCACCGGGAGCGATAGCGTTCACCGTGATGTTATATTGCCCAAGCTCAAGCGCCAACGCGCGTGCCATCATGCGGATGCCTGCTTTTGAAATTCCATACGTTCCCAGACCGCGAAAACCCTGCACCCCTGTCACTGATGACAGGAGGATGATTCGCCCGCCTGTGTTACGTTCGACCATAATGCGGGCGGCGGCCTGTGCTGTGAAGTAACTGCCGCGCAGGTTGACCGCCATCAGGCGATCAAAATCAACAGGTTCATATTCCAGAAATTTTCCGCTCAGGGTGATCCCGGCGTTGGCAATCGCAATATCCAGACGATCAAAACGCTCTGCGATAACGCCCGTCATGTTGCGCAACTTTTCCACATCGGAGACATCGGCAGCAAAGGCAAAAACCCGTTCTGTGCCAATCTCCGCGTTGATTGTTGCTGCCGAACGCGCCGCCAGCGCTTCATTGACATCGTTCAGCGCAACGATTGCCCCTTGAGTCGCTAGTGCGCGACACAGCCCAAACCCGATTCCAATCCCTGCGCCCGTCACCAGCGCGACCTTGCCCGATAAGGAGTGCGATTGATTGCCCGCTCCGGTTGCCGTGTCCAATTCTTATTCTCCGCTGATACTGACCATGTTGCATAGAATACCCTATGCAGCACCTGAGCGATTTGGGATAAAATAGGATTTGCGAAGATGAATTATGTGTTTCGCGCAACTTTTTCGGCATTTTCGCCTCTTTATCATTAACAACTGGCTACAAGTTTCACAAAAACATGGCGTTTAATCTGCCAGATATACCAACAGAAAATGTGCTGCTGGCACGGGCAACCCGGAACGATCAGGCTGCTATCACTGAAATCTATGAAAAATATTTCCCTTCCATCTATCGTTATATCCGATTACAGGTCGGGGATGGGGAAACTGCGGAGGATATTGCAAGTGAAGTTTTTTTCAGGTTGATAACGACGGTAGGAAAACATAATGGCCCGCGTGCCAGCCTGCGAGGGTGGTTATTTCGGGTAGCCCGTAATGAGGTCTATCAATATTTTGGAAAAAAACGCCAGTTTCCCAAAACCGCGCTGGAAGACTGGCTATCCTCTGATGTAGATGTGGAGTTGCAGGTGTTGCGTTCGGTAGAAATCGAAAAGGCACAACAGGCATTGGGGATGCTAGCGCCGGATCAGCGCGAAGTATTGATCCTGCGTTTTGTAGAAACACTGAATCTGGATGAAACGGCTGCTATCATGGGGCGGAGTCTGAGCGCGATTAAATCGTTGCAATTCCGGGCAGTAACAACCCTGCGTACAATTCTGGGCGAGATGACGAAGGCATGACGATGGATAACCAAACTCTGATAGATGCACTGAACCAATCCATAGAATGGCTATCGGAAGGGCGCACCCCATCGGATTGTCTTCGGGCATACCCGGAACTTGCCGATCAACTCGCCCCCATGCTGGAAACGCGGATGATCGTTCGGCGGATTCAAATCAAACCAGCCGAAATTGCAGCCGCACAAGACCGCGTTCGGTTACGAGTCCGGCAACGTCAGCAGCGCCACAACCAGACGACCATCCTTTTGCGCGGGTTAGCCGCCGTGCTGGTGGTCTGTTTCGGGGTTATTCTTGTCGGGCAAGCTCCAATAATTGCCAGCCTGTTTCCTCAATTTCAGGCGACAGCGACGGCATCATTGACGCAACTGCCAGACGCGACAGCGACCCCGACGCCCACCATGCAGGTAACGGCAACCACCGAACCGCAACAGCCGATCATCCAGATCACGCGCCACACAACACCCACAATAAGTCGCCCGATCCCGACTCGCACTGTGCCGCCAACGTCACTGCCCGCCTCGACAGACGATCATGGTGGAAGTGACGACAAATCGGGAAATGTGTCGCCAACGTCACTGCCCGCTTCGACAGACGATCATGGTGGAAAT
>CAYSOC010000012.1:0-69550 GCA_964432445.1 uncultured Anaerolineaceae bacterium | reverse complement strand
TGTACAAATGCCATCGCCACGCCAAGCAGAGACGCGATAAACACCGCATACAACAGATGGGCAAGGTACAAAACTGGCAATGACTGTGTAGAAGCAATGATCAGAAAGTAGACCGCGCCCACCAACGCGCCAATCGAGATAGTCGCCTTTTCTCCAATTTTATTGGCGAGCCGCCCAATCAACGTCATTGTCACGAGTTCACCCGCCGCCGTGATACCGAACATCAGTGGGGCAATGGCAGCATCATGAAATATCTGGAACAACACCAGTGGCAGATATACCCCGCGCGTACTATCCGCGCCCCGGATGATAATCAGCGCAAAAAGCGGGACAACCAATGCAGAAAGGGGCAATTCGGATTGCGGTTTTGAAACAGATTGTTTCGTCTCAATCGATGGAGCTTGTTCTGTTCGCTGCCGGATATGCCGTTCAATTCGGAATAGTACAACGGCGGCAAAAACTGTCAGGAGGGCAACAGCAATCCCGTTTAGCACGAAAATCGTTTGAATATCAAAGAGACGTACCAGCCAGCTTGCCAGCATCGTACCGAGGATGAATCCGAGTGAATACAGTGTGCGGAGCGCGGTAATGCCGGACATCTGCGCACTCCGTTCCCAATCGGCAACGATCCCGGCTTTGGCGATAGCGAATAATTGTGGGAACAAAATGCCCAGCATCACGGTGATCGGGCCGGCGATAAAGGCATGGATAGGCTGGGTAGCGGTGGCAATCCCAAGATAGCCAACTGCCGATGATAGGCCACCGATCAAAACCAGCTTATAGCGCGCGATGACACCATCGGACAGATACCCGGATACCATCGTGACAATTGCGCCAAGCAGCGCGTTGATCAAAAAGAAAAACGTCACATTGTTTTTATCCAGCCCGATACGCTCTGAAATAACGATTGGGAGCAATGGCAGGATAACCGCCATCAAAATACCCTGCAATAAAATACATATGCCAAGCACTGTTCCATAAGGGCTGTCGATCAGCCGTTTCCATGTATTCACATTCAGCCTGTCGGTTTTTCAAAGAGGGGTTTCATTGTACTGCCGTGTCTGGAAATGGGGAAGTCGGGGAATTTTAGAATGCCCTACAGGGTTGCAGGGCAATTCGATAGATTAGCGTTTAATGCTCCAGAATAGTCCGTTTTTACTTCCAGGTGCGATGGTAAAAGTAATCCCGTTGGAGAGTTGAATTTGTGAGATATAGACCTGCGGGAAATTCTGAAAAGCATTATTCGCAGTGTGGGTTGTCAGGGTGGCAGTAACCGCACTTTCTGGCGCTGTTCCCCAACCGAGATATTGTTTCAGGCTGCCATCCGGCCTTTGCCAGACGCGCGCAAAACCGCGAATAGGAGCGACCAATCCGGGTGGCGGCGCTTCGATAACCGGGTCTGGATTGTTGCGATAGTTGCCGATTTCATACCATGTCATGGTGGGATAACTCTTGTAAAAAACGTAGATACGTTCGTCATTCGCTGTCCAGAGCATATAGCCAGACTGGAAGGGCTGGAAGGCGGCTTGCGTTGTGACTACTGTGTCTGGTACGGGTGCAGGGCGAACAATCCCGGCAACCAGCGAAGCCTGTTCAACCCACCCCTTAACTCGGCTGTCATTGGCGGCACGGATATTCCACCACCACTGGCGACCATCCCAACGAGGGGTTGCCAACGCGATGCGGAATTGTGGCTGGTTGAACGCATGGATAGTTCTGGTAAATGGTGAATCGGAGGCCGGGGTTGTCCGTAGCCAGACGAAATAGATAGATGGCGAAATACTGACAACCTGATTGTATTTGAAGATGTGGCTGCAAACGGAATTGACTTGTTCCGGCGGTTGAAAAGCGGTGCATGGCGGGAGAGAGGCGACGGTGCTTGCGGAAGCTGACCCTGTTCCCGGCAATGCGAAACAGGCGATCACGACAAACAGAAAAAACCTGACGCGGCGCATGGTTCCCTCAAAAAGTGTTAATAGACACACTTGTTTTATACAACACCATTGAGGCTAACACACTGACAGGCGGACGGTTGTTTCGATACGCCCGCCTGACTTTGGATTATGGGCTGTTATGCCGTCTGAATATCCAGTTCGCGCTGTGCCATATTCAGATAATCCAGGATTTCGCGGCGATCTGCGTTGCGCTGTACTACGTCAATCATGTGATCGACGGTGAAGCGGCAAAACTCGGTGAGTCGGCTCAACTGCTGATTCCGCGCATCCAGCGTGAAATAGGCATCCTGTAGCGCGTTCTCGGCTTCCCGGCGGGCGCGGAGTTCGGCACGTAATTCAATCTCCACCATCACTGACATTGCCAGTTCGCGCATAATCTCGATCTCTTGTGGCGTCCAGGTGTGGGGTTTGCTATCTATCACACAAAATGATCCCAGCCCTGTGCCATCCTGCAAGGTAAGTGGAATACCAAGATAGGCAATAACCTTGAGTTCGGAAACAGCCAGATTATCCATTACGAGGGGATTCTTGCGTGCATCATCTATAATAAGTGGTTCATTGGTGGCAACCACGTGCTGACAAAATGAATGGGATAACGGCGTCTCCCGTTCGGTTGCCATTGGCCCGCTCAAACCGAGAAAACTTTTGAAGAACTGACGGTCTGCGTCGACCAGCGAAACCAGCGAAACCGGAGCGCCGATGATCTTGCTGGCAAGCCGTGTCAAACGGTCAAAGGCTTCTTCCGGCGGAGTATCAAGCAAATCCAGGCGGCGAAGCGTGGCAAGACGAGCGGGGTCTTTTATGATTTTCGGGTCTGCGTTTGGCACGTTTTTTACTCCGGGAGGGTATTTATCGTTAGAAAAATATTACAGATTATTTTATGAGAGCGGTGATCACTCTCAGCTAAATAATCCATGAATTTTCTTTCGAGACGTATTAATCAGATTGCGTCGGTTTGGTTTTTATTACGCGCAGCGAGTTGAATCTCGCTTTCGACAAATTCCACGACACTACTGATCGAGGGTTCGGGCATGATCCCGGCAGGAATCGGCAGACGCTGCACATCCAGCAATTCAACTTCCTGTCGCTCTCGATTCAGGCGTAAATCGACACGCCCTAATGGAGGAATGCGATCCTGCCGCTGATCTTCGATTAGGACGGTTGTTGAATCAATGACCCGGCTGGCAAGAGGCAAACCGCGATGTAGTTGTACCGTCAAAGGGATTTCTGCCAGAGGTTCAGGTAGCGTATCGCCTCCGGTAAGGCGCACCTGAATATACTGTTCCTCGGCAATCTTTTTTGTGACCGTTTTTGATTCGCCCACGCCAAGCACTGCGCCGAGGACAGTATTTCGTAGCTTTGCCTGAGTCGTCATATCTGCCATTATTGGCTCATCCGGCGGCAGATGATAGGCATCGTAGCCCATACTATCCATCGCCACCAGCAACGCACGACCCTCTGTCAGGCGGCAGATAGGCCAATCCATGCGGCAGCTTTCACCGAGATCGACCAACAATGTGACCCCGGTAGCAGTTGCGCGTTGTTGTTTGATATGGGAAAACAGATAAGGCAGCAGTCGTAACTCGCCGCGCAACGAAACGGTATAAAAAATCGTTACGGGCAAATCCGTCACTGTTTACTGTCCCTTCCAATTGGCATCGCGCTTGTTGATGAAGGCATCCATGCCTTCTTTTTGATCTTCACTGGCGAAGAGGAAATAGAAGCTGCGGCGTTCATAGCTCAAGCCCTCGGTGAGCGATAGCTCATAGGCTTTATTGATCGTCTCTTTGGCGAGTTGGACAGCAAGCGGTGCTTTCCTGGCGACTTCGCGGGCAAGTTTTAACGCTTCCTCAAAATAGGATTCAACAGGTGCGATTTTGTTAATCAGCCCGTATTTAAGCGCTTCGTCTGCGGAAAAATTGCGCCCGGTCAGGATCAGCTCCATTGCCAGCGCCTTGCCAACAGCATGGGTTAGCCGTTGTGTACCGCCAGCGCCGGGAATCACGCCGATGTTGATCTCTGGTTGTCCAAACTTCGCGGAGTCACTAGCAACGATCATGTCACACGACATCGCCAGTTCGCAGCCACCGCCGAGACACCAGCCCGATACAGCCGCGATGATCGGCTTGCGTACCTGCCGAATCCGATCCCAAAGCGAAATGGTGTCACGAGTAAGCATTTCAACAGCGGTTGCACTTGCCATATCCTTGATGTCTGCACCCGCCGCAAACGCTTTTTCATTTCCGGTGATGATCAGACAATGTACCGTGTTATCCGCATCGAGTTCAGCAAAAGCCGCGCCTACCTCGCCCATTACCACTGAATTCAAAGCGTTGAGCGCCTTCGGGCGGTTCAGCCGTATGACACCAACGCCACCTTCGAGACGCTCTACAAGAATATTTTCATAAGTCATTTTTGTTGGGTTCCTTAACTAGCGCCCTGTTGGTGTAGGTTTGGTCTTGCCCGACCATGCCTCGAACTGCGCCGAAAATTTATCAAGCTGTTGTTGCAGCCAACCATTGAAGGTCTCTTCGTAAACGTAGGTTGGAACGGGCGTGAACTCTGCCGTTGGTGTCGCACGGATGACCTGATAGCCGTTTACGACGATGTATTCCTGATTGTCTGCGGTAATCGTCGCAAAGCCGAGCCGTTTGGCACGTTCCCGAAGGGTATTGATATCTTTCAGCGCCGCGATTTGCGCGATCATGTCTTCATTGTTGCGCTGGAAGGAATCGCGCGTTTTGACATATTGTTCCAACTGGCGTCCAGTGATCGCCGTAGAAGTGGATTGTGCAAGATACAAAGCGCCAATAATGATCGCCACAAAGACGACCAACCCGATCACGGCGAGCGTTTCGGCTTGATTGCGGGCTGCGGCCTGTGTGACAGCCTGTCGCAGCCAACCCGGTCTGCGTTCGTTACTCATGGTTCAACATTATAACTTTACCGAAGCCGGTTCCGTACTTCGACCAGAATTTGCCCCAACTTGTTTTGTCCCGTGCCGTCCTTGCCACAGCCCCAGTAGTAATCGTTTGGCGCATTTTCTACAATGTCTTCTTCGCCAGTGGAAAGCAAAATTTCACGAATATCGGCGTGCGTCTCAAATTTACGCTGCACGGCCTTTCGCATGATCTCATCTTTCACCTGCTCCCAATCGGCACGCAAGGGACGGGCGCGATCTCTCCCCATTTCGGCGGCTTGTTTGGGTGAACTTGCCCGCCGAATCTCTTCCAGGTGGGGCGTCCCGGCGAACTTTTGTGCCTGAAAATAGTGTTCGCTGGTCGCCCAATACGCCCCATCAAGTTCAAAACCATGCGCCGAAAAGTTGGAAAAACATCCATAGGGTTCTTCGCGGTTTGAATAGAAATAGATCGCCATTGTTTCCTAGTCCACCCGAAGCAACGGAGTCTGTTGCAACGCGGCAATATCTTTTGCGCCAGAGCATAGCATCGCAATTTGCACCTGCCGTTGGAGGACGTTCACCGTATGCCGAACTGCATCAATGGATTCTGCTGCCGCTTTCAAAAATGGGCTTGCCAGACCGCCGAGTGTCGCACCCAGCGCGATACACTTGGCAACGTCGATACCATCACGCAGACCGCCGCTGGCGAAAATCACTGCATCGGGCGCACCTTTGCGCACCTGTACAATGCTCTCTGCTGTCGGAATTCCCCAATCGGCGAAACTACGCGCCACCTGTGCATGGAAGGCTGTCGGTGCGCGATGATATTCAACCTCGCTCCAGCTTGTGCCACCTGCGCCAGCTACATCAATATAGCGAACGCCTGCGCTGGCAAGTGCGCGTGCGGTCTTTTCACTGAAGCCCCACCCGACTTCTTTGGCAATCACCGGAACTTCGAGTTGCCGGACAACCTGCTCAATCTTTTTTAGAAGTCCAGCGAAATTGGTATCACCTTCCGGTTGCACCGCTTCCTGTAGAACGTTGAAATGCAGATATAGCGCATCGGCATTGAGCATTTCTACCGCTTTGCGGCACTGATCTACGCCATAGCCATAATTGAACTGTACGACACCGATATTGGCGAACAGGAGCGCATCCGGTGCGACACGGCGCAGATCGAAACTTTCGGCAAGGATAGCATCTTCAATCGCTGCACGCTGGCTCCCAACGCCCATCGCAATCTTCATTTCCTGTGCGACTTGCGCCAGCCGGAAATTCAATTGCTCTGCCATTTGCGTCCCGCCTGTCATCGAAGAGATCAACAAGGGCGCAGATAGATGTTTGCCCATCAATTCAACCGAAGTATCTACTTCCGCGAGGTCAAGTTCGGGAAGTGCCTCATGTACGAAACGGTAACGCTCCAGCCCGGTAGTCAAATGTGGAAATTGAACATTCTCTTCCAGATTGATGCGGATATGATCCACTTTACGCCGTTCGGTGGGCTGGGCATCCGTAACTTTTGTCATTCGGGTGTGTTCCTTTGTACGCTGGCGAGATCGTACATGGTGTATGGGTGGGTGTCAACCGTCCACAGATCGAGGTTTACATTCCACAAAACCTGTGTATACTCTGAAACCGCTTGATTTTCACTTGATAATAACAGAGGAGCCTTTTCCAATGGCAACAACTTTTGAGCGCGTCAAGGACATTATTATTGAACTGCTTGGCGCAGACCCCGCAAAAATCACCCCGGAAGCGCGTTTCCGCGAAGACCTCGAAGCTGATTCGCTTGATCTGGTCGAAATGATCATGGCGATTGAAGAGGAGTTCAGCGGCGAAATCTCGGATGAAGACGCCCAGAAGATTACAACAGTTGGGGATGCTGTCAACTATATCGACACCCGTCTGACCCCCAAAGCCAGCTAAACAGCGCTGTTCGCAAGCAATCTATCCGAAAGGCAAGGCGTTCACCCGGTTATGAGTGAGCGCCTTTATCTTTTCTTGCCGAAGATAACGATCACTGTGTCTTGAAAGCGCGCACCGCAAGCATTTTATTCACAGGCAGCAGTTGTACCGAAAGCTGCCCGCTCCCCGTCACTGTAATCATTTCGTCGCCCGCGATGTTACCACTCTGCAAATCCCAGAATTCTACACGATACGTTCCCGGTGGCATTCCTGTGACACTCAATTGAAAGGTAGCGGGTTTGATTTCCAGTTTCTTCGCCACATTTTGAAAGGTGTAGTCACGGTGCTGGAACCAGCCGAGATAGATTCCCTTTTCCCGATCCGCCAGACTCAGAGAACGCAACAATGGCACATAGGCAGAAATCTCGATGCTGTCCAGTTGCAGCGTATCTGTCCCCGTATTGTCGAGTGTCAGGATATGTTCGCCAACTGAAATTGGCAGGCGCAGGCTGATCGGCTCTGCACGCGGGTTTATGGTCAATTCGGCAACGACGCGGTTATCCAGCGCAACATTCAGCTTTGCAGATTGCCGTTCCAATCCCATTCGTTTTGTATTGATGACGAGCATCGTATCGGTTGGGACGCTCAGACGGTACTTATGCGGTTGATAATATGTTGACTGTGACGAGTAGAGGAAGGCCGAAGCCTGACTCAACGCTGGCGTGATTTCTTCCTGCCCGACCTGATAGGTGACATCTGGCCCTTTTTTCGCGCCTAATGTCGGGTTGAACCCGGTGATTTTGATCGGACGGAACAGGCTCAATTCATCCGATTGCAGGCTAATATCTATGGGTTGCAGGTTCGCCGTATCCCAAGGGACGTTTTGCGTAAATGCCGCCAGTGCCGCGAAGCCTTCTACAATCTGCTGTGGGAATAGATAGGTATCCCAATAATTACTCATTCCCGCACCACCCGCGCCGGAAAGTGCTGATGCCCACATTGTCTGGATAACGTGGACGCCTGTTGGGTCGTCGGCTGTCGGCTCGAACCAGGGATTCAGCGAAAAATCGGTCAGGAGCGCAGGCTGATTTTCGGAAATTGCAGCCTTTAACACGGTGAGCGCAGCGGCAACCTGATCAGTAGATGGATCAACGGGTCGGCGCTGGTACTGACGCACAATCCGAAAATCCAGCTTTGCCGGGTCAAAGAGACTGGCACGGGTTGCATCTTTGATTCCTGCCGTGATCAAATGGTGTGCGGGATCGTATTCGCGGATAGCTGTTGCCATTTCACGCAGCCAATCGCTCATTGCGCCGTTGGTCGCGCTGGTACGATCCAGTTGATCGATCAGTTCCCACGAGAAAACCGCCGGGCTATAACTCCACCGCGCCATGATATAGCGCAAGCGACGCTTGAATAATACACGCGCTTGTGGATTACTGAAAAAGAGGGCTGGTTGGCTGACTGGCCCACCCAGCAGGACGTTATAGGGATTCTGATTCCAGTCCGAGCGCATATCCGGGCGGACAGGGGTCGCGGGCAAATTCAGTGGTGGATAGGTGTACCCCGTGATCGACTGACTCCAGAGGAGGACAATTTGCAGGCTGATTCCAGCTTCTTCGGCTGCTTTCAGGATCGTATCCAGTCGCCAGGCGTCTTGCTGGGCATTGGTGTAATCGCCCGCAGGTGCTTTGGCTTCCAGATCGATGAACCAGGGAACATCAATATAAAGCCGTCCATAATTCGCGCCGACGCGCTTCAATTCCTGTAGCCAGCGCAGGTAGGCAGGTGTGCCGCCTCCGCCCGTCCACGACCAGCCCAGGTTCGAGCCAACCGGAAAATAGGGCGTGTTGTTGCTATAGGAAAAGTAACGTTTATTGGTAGCAGTACGAATGAAGCCGGGGCGCTTTGAGTCGATCACCTCGAACTGACCAGAAAGCGTATCGGATGTACCCAGATCGTCCTTCACCCGTACCGTGTATTTCCATTCGCCAATTTCATCCGGCGTGAACCGAAACCGCCAACCTGCCACACCATCCGGGCGCAACACTTCGGCGGCGCAGTTTTGAGTACAGTCGTTCCGATAGGGAACAGCATAGAATGCAGGCAGAACGATCCCTTTTCCGCCAGGGCTGGTCAGGTGCGCGGTGACATCAACCTGATCCGGGTTATACGGATTTTTGGCCGAAGTCGTGACCGTAAGCGGAATTTCAATCGGTTGAAAGCGCTCATAGACATTTGGTTTTTGGGCGCTGACTCCTGCCGGAATGCACAGGGAAATCAGCATGATCAAAAGGATCAGACGACGAATCAAGTTGGTTCTGCCTGCAAATCTTCAAGTTTCGGCTCAGGAAGCGCTCCGCTTCGCCGTATACAATACCACGCTACGATTAAAGATGCAGCCAAAAGGACAATGAGTAAACCGGAAGCCAGCGCCAACCCCGGCAATGCCTCGACATGCCTGCCGCGTGTCCAGTTCACAATCGGGAGTGAAAGCTGATAGAGCGCCGACGTCCCTGTATCTGCCAGCGAAAATGGCGTATAGCGCCACCAGCGCCAGCCGCGATAGGGCGAATCCCGATATTCATAGAACGTGAATCCGGCAAAAATTGCCACAGGAGCGAATCGCACCGTAATCGCCAGAACCGTTGCCAATCCACCGCGCCGGGTGAGCGCACTCGCGGCCATCCCAATCGCTGTACAAGTCATGATCTCCAGAATGCAGAGCGCTACGGTTGCCACCACTGAAAGAATGACTGCCCACGCCAGCAGATCAATCTCGATGCTGTAATCCATGTCACTATAAGCGCTGTTATTATAGTAGTTGTAGTTATAAAACCACGCGAAACGGTTGAGCATAGCATGGATAAAAATAGGGATCATTGCTAATCGTGTAATACCGAGGATGAGTAGCCACCCCGCCGCACGACGGAGCGCCGCTTTATATTTCCCCAATAGAATCTGGCGTGCGCTGACCCCGGTTAATACAAGCGCATCCCATGTCGCGCCGACATGCTCCCGACTGATCACATTTGCGCCTGCTACAATTGCAAAAATCGCGGCACTGGCATGGATGACCCAGATCACCAACAGGGCAGTTTCGCGTGTCCCATAACGCACATCCTGTAGCGACGACGCAACAACCCCGACTAACAGCATGACGATGACGTATCCAACCCACCACCAGCGTTTACGCCAACGCTGCATTCCGCGATCCTGATGCGTGTTTTCCTGCCAGAGAACCGGGTTGTTGACCTGTGTGAGCAATGCCATTGTGTGCGCCTCTCACTTGTTCGACCCACGATGAATCAAACTTCGGACATTTTGACTATTTTAGTGGCAAAAATTGCGTACACCCAATAGGAAATTGCACATCATGGTACACTCTGCGGACTCATAGCGTAATTTATCGGGGAAATTGAGAAAATGAATGTTTTGGCAATCGGCGCACATGGCGACGATCTGGAAGCATTTTGCGGCGGAACGCTGGCGCTTTATCGGCGGGCAGGGCATCGTGTTGTGATGTGTGTTGTCACGGATGGGCGTGGCAGGCCACAGGGCGATCCTGACGAAATCGCAGCAATTCGCAAAGGCGAAGCACAAGCCTCTGCTGATTTGATCGGTGCAGAGTTGGTCTGGTTAGCCGTACCCGATGGTGATCTGGTAGTGGATGAACCCACCCGCCACAAATTCATTGAAATGATCCGCGAAACCAGCGCCGACGTGATCCTCACTCATCCACCGCAGGATTATCACCCGGATCACAATGCCACCAGCCAACTGGTGATGGATGCCGCACAGGTGGCACGTACCACAAATTATCGCTCCAGATTGCCGCCGATTCGGAAGACTGTGCCTGTGGCGTTTCTGGATGCAGAGTTCGGAATCAACTTTGAACCAGAAGAATACGTGGATATTAGCGATGTATGGGACATCAAAGTTGAAATGCTGTTGAAGCACAAAAGCCAGCATATGCCGGGGCCAGCATATGATCCCGATTTCGTACTGCCGCCTGCGGACGATAATGCGATTGTTCGGGCAGCCCGCATCATGAGCGAGTTTCGCGGCTTGGCGTGTGGCGCACGTTACGGGGAAGGTTTCCGCTGGTGGCGTGCAGCAAATCGTGTTGTGGCAAAACGGATGTTGCCCTGGAAATAGCTTCCGATGGGCGCAGTTTGTCGGATTGTTATTCCTGCGCCCCATGTGATAAGTTCGCTTATCCGGCAGCAGGCGGTTCGTCGGGTACTGGATTTCCAGCGTTGGGTTCAGGGGCAACAACGGGCGGTTTCGGCGTTGGCTTGAGTTTCAGATGTTCACGTACTGCTTTCGCCATGTCATCATTTTCATCCAGCCCGCTTTTCTTCAGGAAGGAATCCAGTACCTGTTCGGCTGTCAAATCCTGTTCAGCTTCGGAAAGCGGCGTTCCCCATTGATCGGCCTCGCTGGCAAGTACATTTTCAGTGCGTATCACAAGATCAATCAAAATCAGGCGCTTGTCTTTGACATTGCGGTTATAAATTCGCGCAGAATCAAGTGAATCATAGGTTTTGCCGTAGAGTTGTAACTGGCGTTCCCAATCATAAATACGCTGAAAACTGAGGAATGCGGCTGCAAAACTCGGCAAAATCACGATGAAGGCAGCAATGACAGAATTTGTACCCGTGATCGCATTCAGACCAGAGATAATCGTTACGAGCAACGGAATAACCAATGCCAGCACAAAGGTCACATCGGAGTTGTAGTCGTATTCATCGCCACGCTCCTTATAATATTTCATTTGTGCGTCCACGCGATGTTCCCGATATAACTCTGTGAGTTGCTCCGTTTCCCGAATGCTGTGTTGTTCGCGCGGCTTTGCACCCGGTTCCGGGACAAACTGATCCGGGTTTTGCTTGCGGATACGATCAACCATCGTCTCCAGGTTGAAAATATGATCCACTGTGTCATAGGGAGTCATGTGCATGAGATATAAAAAATAGTGTTTGCGGAATTGCTCCGAGATGCGGCGCTTTTCAAACCATTTGCGCTGAGGGCGCTCTCTGTTATAAATATTTACAAACAGCGTCGTGAACGCTCCCACAACGGTTGTTGTGTAACCCAGCATCGTTGCCCATGATTGCCAGGCGGGATTACCAGACAACAGCACCGTGATCGAGGCAAGAATGGTAGCCAGCAACGCCAGCAGGGTAAATTCCCACTGAAATAGAAAATATTGATTCTGCCGATAACGCGCCTCGTGATCGTCTTTCATGTAGGCTGTAACCAGAAATTTATTCAGCGTTTCAATATCCTCGGCAATTGTGCCATTGGGCGCGACGCCATAGCGATCAAGAGCCTCTTGCCTGATAAAACTGGAACTCAGTCTGCTCTGGATATACGTTTTGAATTCGTCGGCCTTCGTCGGATTGCGCCAGTCGGGAATATCGGGCGCTTTCTCGAAGCGGACAGGCGGGAGTCGTTTGAACAGAAAGAAGTTGAATATATTGCGTTCAAAACCGGATTTTTTTTCTCTGGGTTGGCTGGTCATTGTTCGGACAATCCTTGTTGAAAGGCGGCTAGGCTTGTGAATCGGGCGGCGTTTCGATCCCAAATAGCGGCGGCAGGTCGCGCAGGGCATAGGCCAACCGCGTCCCGTGCCAGGTGAGAACACTCCCGTCGACCAGATGAATCTCGCCTGTATGCGCGGCGGGAATATCCAGTTTATAGAGTTCATCGGCATCGGCATCGGTGAAGAAAAATGGTTCGTCCGGGAGCAGGATCACCTCCGGTTGTGCGGCGATTATTTCATCCAGTGTGATACGCGGATAGCGCACATCGCGCCCAACCGCACGCGGGTCATCGGGCGGTAATGGTTCGACTTGCCCCAAATCAGCTTTGAGGGGATACGCCCGATCCCGATCTGCAAAGACATTCAGACCGCCGCATATGTGCAACAGGTCATGGACATAGGTATCGCGGTTAACCGTCATCCAGGGGTCGCGCCAGATAGGGGTGAAGACACGGCGCGGCGTCATTTCCAGCGTGATCCCTTTTATCCATTCGTAGGTGACTTCGATCAGGCGAACGCGCGGAACCATTGACGATTCTTCAAAAATATCCATGATCTGCCAGAGCAAATCAATCGCCTGGCGTACCGTGTTCGGCTGCATCACCCAAACCGCGATCCCCGCCGCCTTGAGCGCGTCGGCGTCTTCGCGTCGGTTTTCCTCGCTGTTCATCATCACGAGGTCGGGCTGCAAGCCAATGATTTTCTGTATATCAGGGTTTTTCGTGCCACCAACTCTGGGCAGATGGGCGACCTGATCCGCTGGATGTTTGCAGTAATCTGTTACACCAATGATCCGCTTGCCCAGGTTGAGATCGAATAATGATTCGGTCACGCTTGGGACAAGCGAAACCACACGCTGCGGGACGAACTCTACCGGGCGCTCAATATTGAAGGTATAGGGCTGTGGTGGTTCGGGCGTGTCGCTCATGGTGTCCTGATTTCCAACCATAAATCAACAGTACCATATGCAATTTCCGAGCGCAAGTTCGTTTGATGTGCGAAGTTGCGCCGTTAAACAATATCAATAAAATGTGAAACACTATCTGCAACAGATAGTGTTTTCATGGGGATGAAAAAGGAAACCAAATGCGTAAGATACAGATTCTGACGTTGATCGCTCTGCTTTCACTTTTGCCGTTGATGGGTGTGGGTGGAAATCAGTCCGGGATGGTCGGGAGTGTAAAAGCCAAAGAGGATGAGTGTGACCTGTCAAACGCAGTGCTGGCAGGTTCTTCCTATGGCGTTGCTTGTATTGATGATTCCGGCTGGAATTTTTACAAAACTAACGGGATATTGAAATCTTCTGGCACAGCAGATTTTTCGGTTTGCCCGGATGGAGTGCTGGCATTCTCGAATTTTAACGGCGTTTCGCTTTTCGATGGCAAGAAGACAACCACGCTGGCAAAACCACCTGCATCGTCTGTAGGTTCAAAGACTGCCTGTGGTGGCGCGGATAACATCTGGGTAACAGGGTTGACCGAAAACCTCTTCCACTTTGACGGTAAAGCATGGGAAACCTTCAAGACCAAAGATATTTTTGGAGCCGGAGCAACATCGTTTATCAGCGGGTTGGAACTCACCCCGGATGGCAAGGGGTTGTGGGTTATCACCGGGCTGAAGATCGGTTTTTATGATGGCAAGGATTGGGCTGTCTACGATAAGGACAACGGTCTCAAGCAAACCTATTCCTTCACAGGGAGTGTCGTTTTCGATAGCAAAGGCACAACCTATATCGGACTTTCCAACGGCCTTCTGAAATATGATGGCAAAGCCTTCACCGCTGTCACCCAAACAAAAGCCTATGCGAAGTCATTGGCAATTGATTCCAAAGATGTCATCTGGCTTGGAAGCATCACCGACGGCGTATACAGTTTTGATGGCAAGAAGTGGACACCATTCGGACGCAAGGAAAAAGCTCTTTCCAGCAACCGCGTCAACGCAATTGCGGTAGATGGACAGGATCGCGTTTGGGTAGCAACAGGCTGGGGCGTAAATGTCTTTGACGGCAAGAAGTGGACGGTTTTCCAGGCCGCCAACTCTGACCTTGCAGAAAACAGCGCCACTTCGATTATTGCGCTTGGCAAGGGGCCAAAGCTACCCGAACTCGTTGAAAAGAAACCGGGTAAGGTCATTGGCAAAATCATTCAGGGACGTGATCCGCTCGTAAAGACAACCATCGAACTTTGTTCTGAAGGTGCGCCCGTAGCGCTCTTCACGGGCAAGACACCCTGTGGCGATTACCCTGATGCACGTAGCGCAAAGACAGACGACAACGGTGAATTCGAGATCGATGACGTTCCTGTCGGACGCTATGGCTTTGTTGTACAGGGCGCTGATAAGAAATGGTTCACCTTCTTTGGGTCGGGGGCTTCCATCGTGATCAAGGAAGGGGAAACTTTCGATCTGGAAACAATCACGCTCAAGAGCCAATAATAACTGACAGATGAACACATTCCTGCCCGTGTACCTCGCGGACAGGATAATTTGTACCCGACACGAAAATATCGGGTACAAATCATTGAGCCAGTTTTTTTATCCCTTCAAAATATCTTCGGCAACCTTTTGTGCTTCATCACGTTGCCTTGTCAGACTCCTGTGGCTACAAGACAGATTGTGCCGAAAGGGTGCTACAATCTGCGATCTGAATATTATCAAGGTTTACCCCTCATGTTGACGACCAGACATATTCTTGAATTTCTCCCCGCCCCGGTGCAGGAACGCATATTTACCAATAGCTCACAGAATTTCCCGGTACATAATCCCGCCAATGGTGCGTTGCTCGCGCAGATTGCCGAACACAGTGAGCAAGACGCCAAAAACGCCGCAGACCGCGCTGTAGCTGCCTTTACCAGCTATCGCCAGACAACAGCCTATGAACGCGCGGCAATCATGCGGCGCTGGTACAACCTGATGATTGAACAGGAGGCGACGCTCGGCAAGCTGATGGCGATGGAGATGGGCAAACCTGTGACAGAAGCGCGCGGTGAAGTTCGATATGCTGCCGGATTTATCGACTGGTTTGCAGAGGAAGCCAAACGCATCTACGGCGATACCATCCCGGCGAGTGTTCCGCACAAACGTCTCTTCGCCACCAGGCAACCTGTCGGACCAGTTTATGCAATCACGCCCTGGAATTTTCCCGCAGCGATGGTCACACGCAAAGCTGCTCCTGCGTTGGCAGCGGGCTGCACCTTTATCCTCAAGCCAGCGGAACAAACCCCGTTGACAGCGATTTACATGCAGTGGTTATGGGAACAGGCAGGCGGCGCACCAGACGTTTTTCAGGTACTGACAACCTCAAACCCGATTCCAATCACGCGCGTTTTCATGGATGATATGCGTATCCGCAAATTGACGTTCACCGGCTCAACCGAAGTTGGGCGGATTTTATATGGTCAAGCGTCGGCAACCCTCAAACGCCTTTCGCTGGAACTCGGCGGACATGCGCCATTCCTTGTCTTTGCAGACGCTGATATTGATTTGGCGGTAAAAGAGGTGGTTGCTTGCAAGTTCCGCAACACCGGACAAACTTGCGTATGTACCAATCGTATTTATGTGCAGGAGAGTATCGCACCCGCCTTCACGCAAAAGCTGGCAACAGCGGTTTCGGCGTTACGGGTTGGCGACCCCCTCGAAGACCAAACGCAAATCGGCCCGTTAATTGACGAGCAAGGCCTGAATAAGGTCAGGTTGCATCTTTCGGATGCCGTAGCACATGGCGCACAGATTGTTGTGGGCGGTAACGCACGGGACGGGTTGTACTTTGATCCAACAGTGCTGACAGGCTGTACATCGCAAATGTTAATTATGAACGAGGAAACGTTTGGACCGGTTGCGCCAGTCATCACATTCAAAGATGATGCAGAGGCGATCCGCGTTGCTAACGATACACCCTATGGCCTCGCTGCCTACCTGTACACACGGGATATCGATCGCGCTATTCGCGTCTCCGAAATGCTGGATTATGGCATCATTGGTTTGAATGACGGAATCCCATCTGTGCCGCAAGCCCCATTCGGTGGAATCAAGCAATCCGGGATGGGGCGCGAAGGCGGCAAATGGGGAATTGAAGACTATCTCGATGTGAAATACATTTCACTGGCGCTGCACTAGTTACAACCGCGCGCCGTGAGAACTTCGCGGATTCGGGCGATCACCTGTGGGATCGCATTGTGTACTTCGTCGTTCACAACCCGATAATCACATTGATCCGCAAAGGCCAGTTCACGGCGCGAACGCTCCAGGCGTTGCTGGATTTCGGCCTCGTCTGCGCCACCGCGATTACGAATCCGCTGCTCAAGTACATCAAAGCTGGGGGGTTCGATATAAATCAGGACAACATGCGCTGGCAATTCGCGCTTGAGGATTGCGGCGCCCCTCACTTCGATGTCAGCGATAAGCCGCTCGTGATCTTCTGTCATTGCCTTGACGAGAGGGAAGCGCGGAACGCCGTAGAACTTGCCGGGATCAACTTCCTGATATTCAAATAGTTCATCGGCGGCGATCATGCGTTTGAACTCTTCGACAGTGACGTAATCATGATGTACCCCTGCGATTTCGCCGGGACGGATACCCCGTGTAGTCGCTGTCGGCATCTGGCGCAAGCCGGGAATCGCTTCAGATTTGAGCAATTCCTGCATAATTGTGTTTTTGCCAACCCCGGACGGGCCGACCAAAACGAAGAGAATACCATCACAGGATGATGTCATCTGGCTAGACCGGGATAAGGTGTGGCTCTGTGTTTCCATCCCTATATTTTAGCACAAATGATTTGAACTCCCGCAAGGAGCATATCAGAAAGTTCTATCAATCAACACAAGTGTACTCACCGTATCGGCCTTATCGACACACCAACCGCTAAGAACCTGCCCATTGGGGAAACGACGCTCAACCTTCCACCAGCGCAACCCGTCACGCACAACCGGCCCGTCGATGACAATCACCTTATCCCCACGAAACAGGCTCCAGAAAACGCCCGCGCGCAATCCCGGTTGGCGGCGCACATTCAGGCTTTCGCCTGCGGTTGTTTCGATTTGTGCATATGAACCAATTCCAACCTGTGGCACTTCGGCCTGTGGCTCCGCAAATCGCATCGGACCATGTTCGATCAACACTACCGAACGCGCACCGAGGTTTGCATCCAGCGCCACGCCTGCACCCAGCATCGGGATGGATGCTTGTACCTCAATGATCAATTTATCACCGATCTTGCGCCCTTCGAGCGGCGTGATGGTGATTGAGACACTACGGGAAAAACTCCGGGCTTCATTGAGAACGCGGTTGATCTCCTCGTTAGAGTTTGTCGTCGCGCCCCACTGTGCCGCCCGTGTGACAATATCGATCAATCGCTGTTGCAGGAAAAGCGCCTGAATAGTCAGCGCCCCGCCCACCATTGTCGATACGATCAGCATAACCACCAGTGCAAACTCAACCAGTGCCTGGGCTGGTTTGCGTCGGAATCGGGATTCAATACGCCGGAGAAATCGCATTTAGAAAAACTCCGGGGTAGCTGTCGGCACAACGCGGATACGGGCTTCGAGCCGTGACCACGCCGCCGCGCGCAACGGAATTTTCCATTCTGGCAGGAGCGCCCCGGCAATCTGCATCTCATAGACAATCTCAATGCGAATGGGAGCATCCAGCAGATTTTCGGGTCTGGTCAGGGCGATCAGGTCTGGTGTTGGCGATGGCGGGGCAGTTGCACCCTTTGCCGGAGTAGCCACCGTTGGCGAAGGTCGAACAGGTGGCAAGAATGTTGGCAACGGCGGGTTCACCGTAATGCTTACAGGTGGTACAGGCGTCGGCTCTCCCGGCGTGACAGTAACCCCCGGCGGTACGGGCGTCGGTGTCGGCGGGCTTTGTACCAGTTGATTGTAGACGAATTTACAATCGGCCTTCTGATTGCTGCCGAATTGGATATTCAACTGAAGGCGATCCGGCGCAAATCCGATCAGATTTTCGGTGACGATTTTGCAGGCTTCATAGGTATCGCCGGTGAGCGCTGCCGCACGGACAGCAATATTGGCGGTTTGTGTGACGGTATACCACACATTCAGAATCATCATCATCCGCACAATCAGGAGGATGAGGATCAGAACGGCGGGTAGTAGTATCGCAAACTCGATAAGGGATTGACCACGTAGACGCATGATGGCTAGATTACCGCATTTGGCGCAATCCTGCGAATGTGAAGATTGGCTCAATTTCCAGGCAGGGCAGAATCAAATCGCCCGACGAACCTATAACGATTCGAGTAGTATATTGTTTATGTGTCAATTTTAAGAAATAATTTTGGACTACAGATGTCGATTAATAGAAGTTTGATCTTCGATAGAAAAGAGTTTGTTGTAAAATAGCGATAATAAGTGAAGGTACTCTGGGAAATTCCATCATTCCCCTTCGCACAAGTAGATTCTCTGGGGTTCATCGAACATGGCAGTAATATCATTATCAAAACGAATTAGTGAGCGCTTGCAACATGTAGCGCAACAACGCGGAACTTCTATAGATGAACTATTGAGCAAATGGCTTGACGCCGCTGAATCGGAAACAGTGGGACATGCTCCGCGCAGTGCTTCAGACTTTTACCGGGACGCAATGAGTAAAATTTCGATTGGTGTAGCCGCCGTCGAATCCCGCAATCCCGATAGACCCATCATTTATGTGAATCCGGCATTCGAGGCACTCAGTGGCTATAAGGTCGAAGAACTGCTCGGCGGCGATAGTGGTACGTTCTCCCGAACCTTTAACCCCGTAGAAAAAGTCAAAAAACTTTCACTGGCGATAGATGAAGGCCGCCCGGAAACAGTTACGGTTTCCAATTTCCGCGCAGATGGAACAGCCTGTTGGGTAGAGATTCAGACCACCCCGATTTTTGATACAGGTGGCAAACTCACACACGTTATCATTTTGATGACCGATGTAACACAGCACGTCGAATTTGAAGATAAAGCTGCCCGCGTTGAGACGCTCTACAGCGCCAGTTTTGAACTCCTTGCGGAAGGTATCCTCCTACGGGATATGAATGGCAACCTGATCACCTGTAACGCCAGTGCAGAGCGGATTGTCGGATTGACGCGCCAGCAGTTGATCGAAGAGAATCACACGGGCGCAATTCAATGGGAAGTGTTCCGGGAAGATAATACTCTTTGCCCCAGAGACGAACAACCGACCCGACTGGCGATGCAGGGCAAACCACAACGCAATGTGGTGGTAGGTCTGCATCGTCCCGGTTTCCCGATGCTTTGGCTCAGAGTTAATTCCCAACCCGTTTATATGCCAGGTGAAACCAGCCCTTATGCCATTCTTGTTTCTTTCACAGACATTACTGCTGAACACCTCGCCCACCTGCAACTGGCCGAAAGTGAACAGCGTTTCCGTCTGATGGCGGATTATGCGCCTGTCTTTATCTGGATGACCGATGACAACAATCAGTGTACCTATGTCAATCAATCATGGTTGAATTTCACCGGGCGCGGGCTGGAAGATGAACTTGGTGACGGTTGGCTGTCGGGAATACATCCCGAAGATCAAGGACATGTTCGAGATATTTATTACAAGTCTTGTGCAGCCAGAACGAACTTTCAACTTGAATTTCGGATACGGCGCAATGATGGGCGCTACGGTTGGGTTGCCGATACCGGAAGGCCACGTTATCTCCCCGATGGCGCATTCGTCGGCTATATTGGTTCATGTACCGATATAACCGATCTCAAACTGGCGCAACTCGAACTGGAAAAGGCAAATATCGACCTTGAAAAGCGGGTTGCCATGCGTACCGAGCAATTACGCAGCGTATATCAGGCTGCCCTTGCCGAACAAGCCCGCATGAATGAGCTAAAGACGCACTTTCTTTCGGTGGTTGCCCACGAATTTCGCAATCCGCTGGCCGTGATGAAAATTGCTGCCTGGTTTTTGCATTCACCCGATTCCGAAAAATTTAGCCCTGCGCAACGTGCAGAAAAAGCGATCCAGATCGAAAAACAGATCGAACGTCTGACGCAACTGGTGGATGATGTTACGATTGCCTACAAGCTACAGTCTGCCAGTTTTCGGTTGAATCTGTCAAACATCAACCTTCCGCAAATCATCCGAACGATTGTGGAAGATATGTGTCTGCTGGAAGGCAACGCTTCCGGGATTCACTACGAAATGCCCAGCAAACTGTTCGTACAGACGGATGAATTATTGATTGGTCATATCCTGACGAACCTGATCTCGAATGCCCTTAAATATTCACCAAACGGCACACCAATCACCATTGAACTGAAAATGCACAAGGGCTGGCTGGATTTGATTATTGAGGATAAAGGAATCGGGATTCCAGCCGAAGATCAGGTGAATTTGTTTGAGATTTTCCATCGTGGGCAGAACGCAACGTCGATTAAGGGAACAGGTCTTGGCCTGACCATTGTCAAATATTGTGTCGATGCGCTGGCGGGAAAAATTACGTGGGAAAGTCAGGTGAATGTCGGCACAACATTCACCGTTTCCATTCCAGCCGATTACGCGCTGGAATAACAAAGCATTAGATGCTAATCAAAACAATCGCCACAAGCGCCGCGAATACGCCCGCCATTTGGGTAGAGCCAAGGCGTTCTTTCAGGACAAAACGCGCCAATAGTACCGTCATCGCGGGATAGAGCGAACTCAATACCGCTGCAACCGAGATCAATTTCCCTGCCTGCACAGAAAGGATGTAGAAGGCATTGCCGCCTGCGTCCAGCATCCCGCCCAGCGCCGTGACCGGGAAAACCTCGCGCGGCACAAAACGCTGCTGCCGACGCACTATCGCAAAAATAAAGAATGCGGTCAGGGAAGTGATGCGCGCCGCCACCAGAGGCCAGAAGTAGGAGACATCGGTGATCGGCTTGCCCACAATATAGAACAACCCGAATCCAGTCCCGGCAATTATCGGCAGACCTAAATCGTGTAGCCGAATCGCACCACTTTCAGTCCGCGAAACGAACCAGACCGCCACCAGCGCGAATAGAAACCCGATTCCCTTTAATTGAGTGATTGGCTCCTGTCGCAGCACTGCAAAACCAAGCGGTAGCACGGTGGCTACCACCGCCGATACGGGAGCGGTTACGCTCATTTTCCCCTTTGCGAGCGAATAATACAGGGCAAACAGTCCCACCGTTCCGACAACGCCCATCACTGCACTGCCGAGCAAATGCTCTACAGGTGGGAATTTATCCTGAAACAGGAATGCACAAACGATCAGTAACGCCAGTCCAACGACCTGTGTACTGATAATCACGCTATAAATCGGGGCGCGTTTCCCCGCCAGCCCACCACAAAAATCGCCAGCGCCCCACGTTCCCGCAGAGAGCAAGCCAAAGCCAACCGCTGCGCCCAGTCCTGAATTATCTGCCAATTGTTTTTATCCTTGATGTTTAAAGGGGAAATGCCCCGATGCTATTCATTGATCGGGGCAGAGTGGTTTAAATTACCTGTGTTAGTCTGCCGAACCGTCTGTGTTGGTGTTGGTGTTGGCAGCAGGCGGTTGTTGACCGTTTACGAGTATCCGGGCATTCAGGAACGGGTTGGCCTGTAGCGGTGGAGCGTAGAGTGTCTCCGCCTCCCAACGCCCGGCGATAGGAATGTCACCATTCGTTCCGAGGAAACCGGGATAAATATCTGCCGGGCCTGTCGTCAGAGTATTTCGTAATGCGAATGTATTATCACGGAAAATTCCGATTCCGGCATGACCGTAGCCTTCCCAGTCACCCGCAAACGGCATATCCGTACCCATCCCGAATTGCAAATCGTAATCGCTGAATACGACGCCGTTGGTCTGGTTGGATAGATAGAAGGTGGCATTGTTCGGACGGAAAACGCCTGGGCTTTCCACGCCGTCGCCATCCCAATCACCAGCAACCGGCGCATCTCCCGGATTCCCCAAAACCATGTAATTATCCGAAAAACCAGTCGTCAGATCGTTTTTCAGATAGATGATCCCGTTGGTGGGACGGAAAACGCCAGCACCATCGTGCGTTGCGGAAAGCGACCAGCGGCCTGCAATCGGCAAATCATTCGGATTGCCCAATACGAATACGTAGTCTATCGTGTGGTGGATTGAAATGCTGTCAGCGAGGTAGAAAACACCTGTCGAACGGTCATATACGCCGAGGCTATCCAGTCCGTCGCCATTCCAGTCCCCGATCACCGGCCAGACATTCGACGTTGGTCCGTTGAACAGAACGGGATAAATGTTGTTTCCGCCGCTTCTGTTTGCACCCTGGCGGAGAAGGAATAACCCGCTTCGATAAACGCCGATTCGTTTCACCCGATTCGGCAGCAATCGTGTGAGTGCCGCGCCGATGTTGATTCGTTTGGAAGTAACGCCATTCCGGGAATCGGTGATGGAAATACCTGTATTTTCCAGCGCGGTCTGGATTTGGGCAATGCTGGCGTTCGGCATCATGTGCCGCATCAATACCCATGCGCCTGCGACATGCGGCGAAGCCATCGAGGTTCCGCTATATGGTTCATACAGGCTATTTGGCACGGACGAATTGACATTCAACCCTGGTGCAAGGAATTTCAACCAGCTTGCGGAGTTGGAGAAAGATTGAATCACATCGCTATTATTGACTGCACCAACGGCGATTACGGATGAAATGCAGGCAGGAGCGGTTGTTCCGGTAGTATTAGCGTTGTTGCCCGATGAAGCTATCGAAACAATGTTCACCGTGCGCAGCAAATCAACGGCAGTTTTTGTGGCCGATTGAGCAGTCTCGCAACTGGCGACGCTGGTATATTGGGTGAATGTGCCGAGGCTCATATTGATCGCTGCGATGTTTTGTCCGGGGCTGGTGTTATAGACATGATTTAGGGCATCGATCAGGTTCACGGTGTAATAGTAGGCGTTGCCGCTGGCAATATCCCGGTAGAACATATCAATCGCAAAAATCTCGGCGGTTGTCGCGACTCCGTCATAGCCAACGCCGCCGGAATAGGTTCCATAGCCTGCTGCAATCCCGGCGACATGAGTTCCGTGTTCGCAACCGGAAGAGAAGATAAAACACGGTTGTGCCGCGCCCGTTCCGGTTTGAGTAGTCGCCCCATTCGGGCAAAGGGTTTGAGAAAATTGATCAGTAGTAGAAAAACATGCTTCCAGTGTCACGCGCCCGGAAAGGAATGGATGAGTACGATCCACCCCGGAATCGATCACGGCAACTTTCATTCCGCCACCGTGATAGCCTTTTGCCCATGCGCCAGCGGTGTTGATCAGTCCGTTGCTGCCATTATCGGTATGTGTACCGCGCAGGTCTTCATCAATATCATTAACGACATTCTGCTTGATCAGTGCTTCCAGCCCTGCACGGCTGACTTCGACACCCATGTAGGGGATCGACCAGTTCTGAGAAGTTTGCTTGCCGCCAGAAGCAGCAATCGTGGCAAGAACGCTGGCTCTGGCCTGACTGATGGCAGCCTGTGCGTTTGTGACAGATTGCCGCGTTGCTCCTGAAAATGGCACATTCAGGCTAACGATGACACGCACCGTTCCCTGTGTATCTGCTTTCTGAAACAATGCAGTATAGCGTGGATCGTCCTGTGCCGATGCCGGGCGCGGTAGCCCCAGACAAACAACAGCAAGAATAGCAAAAACAAAAAACCGTGTGTAACGCATATAGAGTACCTTGTTTCAACCTATAGAAACATTATATGGTGAATATTTAGTCGGAATATTATAGGTTCAATGGGTTGTCAAGGTTCGGGTTGGTTAAACTACAACGTCTTTTATCCAAACGTTGCGGAACAAACTTTGTTGAAGTTTTGCCGAAGCGCGCTACACTTGCGCCTATTCATCGGAACAATTCGGCATAAGTTAAGGGGATCGGCCTCATGCGCTTCGATTTTGTTTCCTCCCTGATTGGGTTTATTGTCGGGGTTATTCTTTCGGCAATCGTTTATCGCTTCCGCAACCAACTCGCAAAACTGCGGGGTTCAGTGGAAAACCGAGCAACCAGCACAACAAAATTTCTGCGCACCTCTGCCGAAACGCGCTATATCGAAGAAGTGGTTAAATTTGCCAATCGCTATCATCTGGCGAGTGATGAGGTCGATCTGGCTGAAATTTACGTTGAACCGCATTTTATTCAGGCCATCAAACCCGTCGATCTCGATCCGAATGCCAACGTCGGGAGCGTTTTCCACGTCGTGCCGATGATTCACGAATTGCCTGCGATTTATTCAGCATACAATGTCCCGACCCTTTCTATTCTGGATTTGCGCGCCGGGGATCGCCATATCGCTATCCTGGGTTTGCCTGGACAAGGCAAAAGTTCGGCGCTGGCAGTGATGGCGCTCTACGCCGCAGGCACGATTGAGTTGCAAAGTCTCGAAAATCTGGCGGAACAGGCGCAGGCCGAAGAAGATAAAGACCTCTCGGCGGAAGAACGTGCCGAACGCGCCAAAGTCCGCAAGGAGCAGCAGGAACGGGCGCTGGCACAATTGCGCGTCTCGCAGGAGCGCGCACAGGCAGCCAAAGCCAAACAGAAGATCGAAATCCGCGAGGCAAAAGATTATACAAAGATGTTGCCTCTCCTGGTGAATATCCGCGATATTGACCTGACACTGGAAGGATATGGCGGCAAAAAATCGCTTGATCCGGCTGAACCACTGGTCAAGGCGATCATGCACCGTTTCGGCGGCATTGCCGCACAGACGATCCCGCGCGCCATCTATGGCAAGCTGAACACCGGCGGTTGTATGGTTCTGATCGACGGTTTCGATGAAATTGGCTACGCGGCCTGGCCTGAAAAACTGGCATGGCTGGAACGGTTTAAAGCGGAATATGGCGGCAACGTCATCGTCGTTACCGGGCCGGTAGATGGTTTCGATTCACTGGTTAATGTCGGATTCACGCCCCTGTTTATCCGTCCTTTCAGCGATCATGACAAGAATACAGTCATCGAAAAATGGGCAAAGGCATGGCCTTTCATTGCAGGCAGTCGTCGCAAGCCTGCGCCCGCACCGGATGAAAAACTTGTGAAGCGCGTTCTGGCAGGCAATCGCGGACGCTCTGCAATGGATGTGACGCTCAAGGCCTGGGCTGCATTTTCTGATGATGAGAAAGAACAGGGGCGGCGCGGCTCCTATGATTTCTATGTGCGGCACGTACTCGAAGCCGAAAATCAGCGTCCGGGGCTGGCTGCACTTGCGGCCAAATTGCTTGATGACGGTGTTGGTTTTACAGATAAACCTTCACTAAAAGCGGTTATCGCTCCCGGTGGTGATGGGAAAACTACCCTGCTTGATCTGGCGGAGAAGGTTCTGCCAAAGGGCAAACTGCTCACGGATGTTCCGGGGAATGCCATTGCGTTCCGCCATCCGCTGATTGCCGCTTTTCTGGCGTCCGAGGATTTGAAGGAAGCAGCACGCGAACGAATCGCCCATGTATCCACGCTTCCCGGCTGGCGTGAGGCAATTCCGTTTGCGGCGGCGATCACAAATATCGAAGTGGCAGTGTTGGCGCGGTTGAACATGCCACCCGATCTCCTGTTTGGTAACAATTTCGAGATGGCAAACTGGCTTGCCGAAGCGCCAACAGATGCCAACTGGCGTGGCGATCTGTTTCGGCGAATCGGTGCGGCATTGGGCGGACCATCCCAATTCCCCGGCGTGCGCGAACGTGCTGCCGCTGCGCTCGTATCCAGCCATGATAAAAATGTACAGTTTATCTTCAAGCAAGCGCTCAAATCGCCCGAAGCAAAGGTGCGCCTCCTGGCTTGTATCGGGCTTGGCGCGATTGGCGATCCCGAAGTAATCAAGGACGTTGGTCCGATGCTTGCCGATGCTGACCCGGATGTGCAACTGGCGGCAGGGCTTGCGCTGGGCGCAATGAACAGCGAAACAGCGATTGAAACGATGATGGGTGGGCTGTTTGAAGGGGAGGAAGGCTTGCGCCGCGCTGTGGCAGAAACGCTGGCAGCACTTCCCGAAGGCGGTCAGCAAATTCTCCGTGAAACAATACGCTCCAATGATATGCTGGTACGGCGTGCAACCGTGTTTGGACTGGCGCGTATAAAAGCGCCCTGGGCGTTGGCGCTCCTCTATCGCGCATTGCTCGAAGACCCACAATGGTATGTGCGTTCGGCAGCAGAACAAGCATTCGCGGAGGCTGAAACAACCGAAGGCGACGGGCCGATTGGACACCCGGACGCCGATGTATTGATTTGGCTGATCGAATGGGCGGCATCGCGCGGCGAAGGTGTTCCTAACGGCCCGAATGCACGGCAGGTTCTGATCAAGGCATTGCAAGAGGGCGATCCGCTCTATCGGGCAGCGGCGGCACTGACGATTGCCTATTTAGGTTACGCACCGGGATTGAAGCCACTGTATAACGCGCTACGCGATAAAGATGAAAATGTGCGTGGCACGGTCTATGAAGCGCTGGGACTCATGCAGCAGCGATTGGGTAAACCACTGCCTGCAATTGTCTGACGACCCCCCGCCCGAATCAGAAACCATCCTCGGAATTGATCGGGCGGGGTGAGGTGACTTACGCGGCGTTGACAGTCCGCGTTGCGACTTTGGAGTCTCGTTTGATTTTGTTCTGATGTTCCGCGAGGAAGTAGGAGCCGATGACGAAGGTCGCCGCGCCAATTTGCAGGAGAATTCCTTGCCATGTCGCGTACAGCCCAAGCCACTGACCAGCCCAGTATGGGAACCAGACACCGGGAATCGGCGTGATGGGCATCCAGCCGACGGCCTGCATCGCAAACACCGTCTTGCCGACCATCGAAATCAGGACGACGCCGATAAAGATGCCCGTGATGATCAGCATCCGCTTATAGGGCAGTTTGGCTTGCAGTGTAAACGTGACCGCACCAACCGCAAAAGTTGCCAGTAGTCCGATCAAGACGCCCTGAATAACGATGCTTACCCCGGCCTCCAAAACCAGCGATTGCAGGAACAGAACAGTCTCGAAGCCCTCACGATAGATGCTCGTGAAGCCGAGCAGGATCAGCGCCATGAACGTCCCAAACGCCATCGTGCCACCGATGATCTCATTCTTGCGCTGGTGGAAATTCGCCATCCAGCCCGTCCAGTAGGTCTTGTGGAAGAACCAGTTGGTGATTAGCAGCAGCACGCCAATCGCAATAATTCCGACGACAGCCTCCAGCTTTTCGCCATACTGCGAGAGCGCAACCAGAATCGTGTTCGCAATCAGCCATGTAAGTGCGGAAGCGAACAACGCCAGAAACCCGCCAATGAAGATCGGACGGCGATACTTCTTTGTTTGCGGTGTCCGCAAGCTGGCGATTAGCGAGGCAAGGATCAGGACTGCTTCCAGCCCTTCGCGGAAAACAATCACTGCCGCGTTGCCAACCACTGCGCCCGGTGCAGTCTTGAACGACGCCATGATTGTCTGGCCTTCCTTCATCGCCTCACGCAACCGGGTTAGCGAAGCGCGGATTTCGGTTGCCGACGCATGGTTGGCGATCAGCATGGAAAGACCGGGTTTATCCGGTTCGCCCGCCCAGAATCCGGCCTCGATGCGCACTGATAATTCAGGCGCGAAGCCACGCAGTTTCTTCTCGATACCTGAATCCAGAATCGCATAGGCTTCAATGCGTGCGCTCTCGGCAAGCTGATATTGTTCCTGCTTCACCGCTGGCTCAATCTGATCCAGCACGGAGAAAATTACATCAAAATCGGCATTGCCTGCGTTTTTCGTCCATTCCGGCGGGATCAACTTTCCGAGTTCGTCCCCGATTTTCGCTACGAGGTCTTCGACAACCTTTGGATCAACCACCGCGTCAATGTTTGTCTTGAGTTCATCGAGCATCGTGCCGACTTTCGCAGTACGGGCAGCATCGCGCGATTCAAGCGATGGGCGCAGGTCGACAAAAGCAGCGATTGCCCCTTCGCGGAAGGTATGCGCTTCCTGAATTTCCAAATCCTTGATGACCTTGCCATCATGGACGCCGCGCGCATATTCCACATCGACCAGCGAAACATAACGCAAAAGTTGCCCGGTGCGACGTTCCAGTTCTACCTGCGTCAGCGGAGCCGCACGGAAACCCTTCAGAACTTCGTCAACACCGGTACGCGCAGTCTCATAATTGGCGGTGTCGCTCGTTACCGTCTTGACATAGGCGGCAAATACGGCTTGTGCCTTCTGATAGGCATCTGCGCCGCGTTGCTCACGATAGACCGTGCCGAGAATTTCAAAATAGCCTGCTGCGAGGTTGGCAGTTTCGGCTGCCTTGACCGCATAGTTCTTGCGGATCGCGGTATAGGTATCGGCTAGCGCGAGGTTCAACCGCGATTGATAGGTATCCAGCAGGTCGCGGCTCACCGCTTGTAGCGCTATATCCGCCGTTGTCTTGCCATCAATCAATCCTGTAACGGCAAGGGTCGCATCCGCACCGGGCAGGCTGAATTTATTTGATGAGCGATATTCGCGGACGTTGAGCCACTGACGGGCGGTATTGCCATCGTTCGCCTGAATTGCATGATAGGTTAACTGAGTCGCGCCGCCGAGTAGTTCTGTCCAGAGACGGGCGCGTATTCCAGCCAACGCCACGCTATCACCAGCCTGAATTGCTGTGGCAGCCTGTGCAAAGTCGGTCTGTACCGCGCGATCCAGTTCTGGCACAGTGGCATGAAGCGCTTCAGCCAGTACATCGTTATAGAGCGTTTGCGCTTCGCGCAGTTTGGCGTTTGCGCTGTTCACATCGTCACTCATAAGTGCCGTTTGTGCCGCAAACAATGTCTTGCGGATGCCCTCTGCCCCTTCATTTGGGGTGTAGGTCGTCGCGCGCACGGTGACAGGCACAAACGCAAAAAAACTACCAAGCAGGGTAGCCAGCAATAGACAAATCCAGAGGCGATTTCGATTCATAGCGGTTAGCAGTACTTCCAATTCCGGCGAATTTGCTTCTCACATCATAACCCCTTTCCCATCATAAAGACGTGGAAAGGGAAGAAAATTTACAAAATTATTGCGCTTTTGTTACTCAGCGATCTTGATACCGAGTTGCGCGGCGACCTGCGTGATCTTCCCGGTGATGGCGTCGGCATTGGCCTGCTCCTGGGTCGCGTACAGATCGGCCTGCTCCGGCGTGAACTTCTTGCCACTCTGTTCCTGCTTGAGCAAGTCGGCGGCGGTTATGCGCAAATCGGTCAGGCCTTTGGCGATTTCCTTATCCAGCGCGGCATCCTTCGCGGCGACCAGCGGGCTGACACCCTTATAGACGACTTCCAGACTGCTGACAATATCTGCAATGTCGGAGAGGCGGGAAATAACCGAGAACTCACTCTGTTCGGACTTGTCACCGAGAATAAACCGGGAACTCTTCCATGAACTATAATATTCCTTCATGGTCGGAACCATACGCGCCAGAGCAGTGAACGCATCCGATTCGGTTGGTTCCCACTTTTCGCCGTCCTTGACAAGATCGGCAGTATATTTCGCCATGCCATCGGCAAAACCCTTGACAAGATTCGCATCGGGAAGCACTTCACCGAAATCCTGCTTACCGTTAGCATCCAGATCGGCGGTTTGCTTGACGTAGCTCTGCTCTGTACCCCAAAGCGAAGTCTCCAGCAGACCGAACAGATTGCCCGGCTTTTTCAGGACAGTGTTATCTGGCAGAGTGAGATCGTATTCGACTTCATCCTTCACGCCGCTGTCGAGAATCGGATCGTACATTTCGAGCGATGGAACGCCCGCGACTATACCTTCGATTTGCTCATAGAGAGGGCTAATGATAACCCAGCCTGCTTTGGCATCCTTGAGCGCAGCCGCGACTTCCTTGCTCTTGTTTTTCCAGAGCGCGGCATAGTCGAACTTTTCGGCCTTTGCCAGTTCATAGTAAGTATCGGCTGCTTTCTTCAACGCCGCAGAACCATCGCGCAACAGCGTCGATTTATCCAACAGATATTTCTTGACGGGGGTCAGATCGGCTTTCGCCTGTGCCACATTGCTTGCACGCCCTGTCTGCACAAAAGAAAAACTCAACAGAGCGGCGAGCAAACTGCTCAGGAAAATACGATTCAAACGATTCATCGGGGTTCACATCCGGTTATTGCAAATTGATTGCAATAGAGAATACGGGATCGATCAGTGAGGGTAAATATCAGGCATTAATGAAGGATTTCACAAGGTCTGTAATCAGATTTAATCGGCGTTAAAATTCTTGTAAAAGGAGTATAAAAATTGTTCCCAATTGTTCGAGAATTGTTAGGATATGTCAGCGAAATTAATCAATAAATCGTCAATTTTTCCAATAATGTCAATAATACATTATCGCGTCATTCGTGCCACACTGTTTGAACCAATCCCGCCAACATTCCAGTATAAATTGTCCCACGCGCACCCAGTTCAGTTCAACTCGTCAGGAAGTCAGAATTTTACCCATTGCCGATGATATTTGCCTCAGGTATCAATTTGGACAAATGTCTATATTGAGTATAAAAGTTGTAACTTTTGCTTCTCATCACGCTCTAATTTCTGCGACAGATTTTGCAAATGGATTGAATCCACTCAGAATTTATGTTTCCTTGATGTCAAAATCTATACACTATAGGGATAGCTGGCTAACAACAACTACATCTTCTCTATCTACCAGTAACCATGTTTCCGGTAACCATCTTGGGAATTGAAAAATGATATGCTGGATTTCGCACCAAATCCAGGAAATAAATATATTTTGAAAATAGAATTATCTAAATTTTGATATAGATTACGGATTTGAAGAAGCCTATCAATTCAGATACCTGCTCTTAAACGAAACCTGATATTTTCGTATACGGAGAGCATTTTGTTATACGAACGCCATCTAACAGTCCTACTTGCCATATCAATTTTTAAGATATAATCATAAACAGTGCCTTTGTGCCTGTTTTGTGGCAGCTATTGTTCCGCTCCGTGCTTATTCCGGTGAGCAGCAATTTGAACGCTTATCAGAACGACAGGACTGTAATTTTATGAAAAAACATCCATTCCTCCATTTTCTGAGCCTGCTCATGCTCCTGGGGATGATCGTTACCCCCCTCGTGCCGAGCAGCGTCCTGAGCGCAGCACCACCCCCTGTCGCTCAAAATCAATCGCCTCCCGCGAAAGCAGCCAGTCAACCTGTTTCCAAAGAAGCATTACTTGCCTATCAGGATCACTGCCGCTCGGAGACACCCGGATTTCTGCTCTGCCTTTCCGATGGCACTTTGCCTGGTTCGCCCAAGATGCAGGCTATTCGCGGTGGTACTGGCCCGACGATAGACGAAGGCCCAAGTTCAGCAGGCAACCCAAACCTGCTGGATTTGCTTCCGGGAGATATACTCCGGGTTCCATTTTCGATCACTTACATCAACCAGGCTGCGTGTAATAACAGCGCTACCGCAACCATTCCTGCTACTAATGGTTTAAGTCTTGGGATGAACCCAACCGTCGGCCCACAAACCAGCACCATTAGCGGACCCACTTACCTGAACTTGTCTGGCAATGTCATGACATTCGGTGATGGCGTCGTTAACTTTGATACTACCAGTTCTGCTGTTGATACAGTGTTCGGGTACTTTGACGTAACGATCAATGGTACGGATGCAAAGCTGGACACAGCCGCCAATAAACAGCTTTTTAACTTCCAGCTACGATCCGCCAATATCCAGGAATGCACCTCGCAGCGCGTAAAACTGGACGTTACTGGCCCGGACGCATATACAGGTATCTTTATCAGCATTCCCTGGCGACGTCCACGTCTGGTTGGCTTTGGTGCAGCGTTTACGACACCATTCCCAATCACACCAACCCCTGTCGAACTCTCGACGACCAAAGTAACATTCAAAATTTCCAATGTCGTTGCGAATTCTACCTTTACCTACAATGCGGTTGTTACGCCGTCTGGTACAGGTATCACCCCGGTATTGACCTTAACCAACACGTCCAATGCGTGTCCGACATCGACCACAGCGGGCGCAGACGTGACCTGCGACATTGCCGTTGGCCCATTACCTACTACGATGAACGCGCTCACGCTGACACTGACGATTGTTGGGACGGTGGGATCACAATCCGCAGTGACACAAACGCTCACGGCGACGATTCCAATCGCACATCCGGCAATCTCCATCACCAAAGTAGATATGGGTGGTAATACGGTCTATCCACCGGGCAGCACTATCCAATATAAGGTCACCCTTACCAACACGGGTGGTGTCCCGCTTTCCCAATTCCGCGTTCTGGATTCACTCGGCGGCGATATTACCAGTCTTTTCCTGCCACCTGCATCCCCAACGCCGTGCTTCCCCTTGTCCAGCAGCACCCTTGCACCGGGAGCAACTTGCGAGGCGCTTTATTCCTATACGCTGACGCCAACGGATGGAAACCCACTGCTGAATACGGCGAACGTAGATGCCATATTCACGCCTCAAACGGGTCCAGCCAAGCAAATCTCGGCAACGACGACCTACTCGGTCAAAATCGAAGCGCCCAACCTTGACCTGCAATTCCAGAATGGGCCTAATCCAGACTATGCTCTGGTTGGCGGAACGCTTGCGGGTACGGTGTTGCTCCAGAACACCGGCACAGTGACGATCAACATGAACAACGCCATGTATAAACTCGTCAATGCTGCAAACCCGACAGAAATTTTTGCCACTGGTAACCTGACTAACGTTCCCGCATCCATTGCGGCAGGCGTGACAGTTTCCCCCAGCCCGGCCTATTCGCTGAATGTTCCGCTGCTTGCTCCAACCGTCTTTGCTGTGGATTTGATCATCAGCGTACAAGGGCAATCGACGGCTGGCGTTTCCGTACCCCGCACCATCACCAAACGCCTTGATGTGGTGCGCTCCGACCTGCGCATTCAGGTGACTTCGGACGCGACTTCCAACACGGTCACACGTGGACAGATCGTCAAATACACGGTAAAGCTGCAAAATATCTCTGCGACAGCGCCGCTGACCAACATCACGTTGACGCAGGAAACGCTGAACGCCTATCCGGGCGGTATCACCAACGCTATCGTCCCCGATCTTGCCGCTGGTGCAAGTTTCAGCCTGCCAGAGTTTTCCTATACAGTGCAGGCGACAGACGCTGATCCGCTCACCGAAAAGATTACAGCGAACTTCGGACCGACAGGAAATGTCAAAACAGCGACAGGACAACTTAGCCTGACTATCAGCGATTTGAACATCGCTGTCACGCTGTTTGGTCAGTGCCAGTTCCTGCCACCTGAAACCGATCTGTTGAAGCCCTGTAGCAATGGCGGGCAGCCAATTGTTAACAATTCGCTCCAGCCCCCCACGATTTTCCGTTACTTCGTCGGCGTTTCCAACGCTGGTTCCACGCGCGTTACCAATGTGCGTGCCTGTATGGGAATCGTTGCGACGTGTAAATCAACCGACGCAAACTATGTCAGCCTCAGCGCAAACATTCTGGAATTCAACGGAAGCAGCGCTACTGGTGAAAAGGGCGTCAACTATCCGGTCAATTCAATCAGCACCTCGATATATACGGAGTATGTGACAGTCATTGTCACTGATCAGAAGGGTGCAGATGTCAGTTTCCGTGGCTCGGCAACCTTCAGCGTCGTCTCACCAAACCTGTATGTCACCACATCGAAGACGACAGCCGCCAACCAACTGGAATATTTCGTTGGCGAAACGATCACCTATCAGGTGCGTCTATGCTACGACGGTCCAAATTCGGATTCCAACCCGCTGATCGGACTCACAGCAAACGATCCGCTCAAGGGCGCAGGGAACAATGGGTTCATCACCCTTACTGTTGTGGATAGCACCGGTACGCCAACCGGATTGGTAGGTACGTCGGTTACGCTCATCAAGAGTGAATGCGCGATAGGTAGTTTCACCTATATTGCGCAGTCGGTTGATCTTCTTACAAAAGATAAGGTCGACCTGAAAAACACGGTGACTTTCCACGCCGATCAACTGGCGGCTTTTGGTATTGCGAACGGAAATGTCGAGCAAAGCCTCGTCCTGACGCTCAAGAATCCGCTCAAGATCACCAAGATCGCTACCCTGAACGGTGTTGACGACATTGGACCAACCACTAAAGTTCCAGTCGGCAAACCTGTCACTTATGTCTATACACTGGAAAACCTCGGCCCGCTGCCAATCACTGGTATCACAACGCTGGATCGTTTCCCGATTGGGGAAGACCAGAAGGTGCTTTATCGCACATCCTGCGATGTCAACCCGGATTCTATTCTGGATGGCAACGACCCAACCTTCCAGACGACTCTGGCAGCCGCCGGAACCAGCGGCGACAAACAAACGATCAAGTGTACGACGTTTGCCTATGGTGCAACTGGCAAGAACAACACGGTTAATGGTTCGTGGACGAACGTCCTGAAAGCCTCTGGTATAGTGAATACCATCGCTGTACAGGCCGAGAAGGGCGCAACACTTCAGACAAGAGGCGAACTCGAAATCAGCAAACTTGTGAGTAATGAAACGCCGTTTTACTACGATCCTCCGATCACCTATACGGTTACAATTACAAACAAAAGCGCTGCGGCTGATAATATCGTCTATAAACTTATGGACGCTACAGACTCGCTTAGTGGCAGCCTGATCAAGATGGGCGATCCGCCTTCTGCTACAGGGTACACCATCACAGCCGATACCGAAGGGTATTATCTTAGCGCCCCAACCGTACCAGTAAAAATCAAGGATGCGGTGCTGATAGCTGATCAATCGTTCGTCGTTGAATATCAGATTCTGCCATCTGTAGCCTCTGATATACGCAACGGGAGCCTCAAAACACCAAATCTTTTCACTCTCAAAGCGCGTGTTTCCAGTTCGGCAAATACGGCGATTCCCGACCTTGAAGAATATGTTGTAGAAAATTCTGCAACTGTGACAGTCACGGTATATACGCCACTTGATGCCTATGTGTGTACCGTAGGCGGAATTAACAATTACGAAAAATATGTTGGTTGGGGCGAACAACCTTCATTCGACATTACTTTCGGAGTGTCTGGTGCAGTTACGACGAGCGTAACCATTACCAAGATACAGCTTATCCTGGCAGGAACCACTTACGATATAACTCTGACTGGCGGCAACAGTTTTAGCCCCGGTCAATCGCGGAATACTGTATTCAAACTACCACAGCCTGTTCCCTGGAACTCGGCTACGACAAGCTACGATGGTAGCCAACTCTATGTAGAATTCACGCTTATACCACCAGCGCCAGCACAGCCTACCAATTGGTTTGGTTACACCAATATCTGTAAGGGTATCAAGGTTGGGCCGCCTGTCGTCCTGAAGAAGGTAGCGAATCCCACCGTTGGGAATATCGGCTCGGTGATCAACTACACGATCACGGCAGAGAACCCGACCTATCACACGACTATCACAACCTTCACCCTGACCGATGCAAAGGTACGTGGCGGGCTTAACATCCCGTTGAAAGACATTGGTGGTACGGTAGTTACGCAGCTTCTGCCACAATCCGCCTACAGTGCAGACCCGTTTGACTACACCATCACAGCTACCGATTCAATTCCGTTTATCAACATCGCGGAATTGACCGGAACCTACACAGTAGATGGCGGGCCGAGCAATACCTTCCCCAACCCATTGCAGGCCAAAGCGACGGTGACGATCCCATCGCCGGAACTGACGATCAAGTTGATCACCAAAGACACCTCCAATGTCGACAAGACAACGTTCAACGTAAACGAAACGATTGTCTATCTGGCAGAGGTGAAGAACAACAGTAATCGCCAGCTAAAACTGCTCACAGCACGCACTCTGGAACCGTCCCCACTTCCGCTAACCGGTTTCGATCCAGCGAAGGGCTTGACCGACTGGAGTACCGAACGTGGCAGTGCTGTGCTTGATCCGGGTGAGACTGTCCTGATCCAGCCAACCAGCCCGATTGGTACGTATCGTATCAATGCGCCCGATGGCTTCAATATGACGCCGCCGCAATATACCTTCACCAGCACCTTGTCGATTGACTATGAGCCAGTGGTGGATAACCCAACGACACAGACATCGACGGGCAAGACAACAATCGACCTGAACAACCCGAACCTGCAAGTCACTCTCCGTAACCAGACCAACGGTGTTGCGTCCTACGGCACGGTGATTGTCTATGACGTGCGTGTTCAGAACCCATCTACTTCGGGTGTGACGATTACAAATCTCACTGTTTCGGAAAACCCGGTCTTCGGAACCGCCAGCGACCTGTGGTACTTCAACACGACACCGGATACTGGTGGCGTTGGCGAAGTCACCCCAACCAGAGACCTCGCGCCGGGTGACTTCTATACCCGTCGTGTCCGTCACGAAGTCCTCACTTCCGACTTCTCGCCGCTGACCTACACCGTGACAGCAGAAGGCAACTACACCATCGGTAGCAATACCTTTGTTGCCAAAGATGTCCGCACCAGTACCGTGATTATCTCCGATGATCAACTGCTGGCGACGGTTACGCTCCAAAAACCGGCAATGGGGCCGAGTACGGGCAACGAGGTCGATATTACCTACACCAATATCGGCAGCCTGGCCGTTAATGAAATGAGTGTTTCGGTCATTGCTGAAGACATCAACGGTGTCGCACTTTCCAATTCGCCTGGTTTCTCGTTCGATGCAACGTGCGTTTTGCTGCCGCCCGTAGGCGACCTCACGACACAGGCGCGTTGCGAACAAAACCCGCCAGTTAGCTCACCGGGTTATCAACTCAGCTTCAACGCGAATACATTCACGAAGTTTACGTTCAAGACGCCCAGCGACGTGACGCAATTCAATGCGTTGCCCAGCCCGCTGGTTCTCAAGTTCACGGCTTCGGGCGTTACCCAGGACGGACAACCGTTCGAGCCTGTGATTACGCGCGTTCCAGTCCGCCTGATCAAGAACACTGTGCTTATCATCACCGAACAGCCAGACGTCTCTGCGGCAACCGTCGGCGGAACTGTGCAATATCTGGTACAGGTACAGAACCTCAGCACCACTACACCGCTCGTTATTACCGAAGTCAAGGATAACGTCACGCAGCAGGTGCTAACGTTCAACTTCCCAACTGGTACGGGGACTACCGGAACACTCGACCCGAACCAGAAGGTTACGGCGACACAGCCTGTAGTGATTCAGTCGACATTCGGTGATCCGTTCCTGCACTCCACTACTGCCACTGGTACGCAAAATAGCCAGACTCTGACGGATACCTCGTTCTCGCAGGTCAAAATCCTGAATACGGCTATCACCGCTACCTATACTGGGCCGTCCGTTGGCTCTCCGAACACGAGTGTGCCGTTTGACCTTGTGGTGCAAAACGTTAGTACGAAGAGTGTTACGCTGACCGCCACCGATACGGATAACAACACTGCTATCACACTGTATAAGGATGCCCTGCGCACGCAAGCACTCGGCACAGACCCGGTTGCACCAGGTGCATTTGCTTATGGTCGCAATACAGTCACTCTGCCGGGCGCTATCGGGCAATTCATATCCAGAATAAAGGTAGATGCTACCGATACTGACAACGCCAAGTTCTCTATCACCAGACAAGCCAGCCTGAACATTGTCGGCGTTGGCATGATCTTCACTGTTGGCCCGACAGCCACACCCGCCGCTGCAAAAGCAGGCGATACGGTTACAGTCAACTTCACGGTGAGGAACGGTGGAACTGTCGCTGCGGAAGGCATCGACGCACTTACCGCGACCTGCGCGGCAGTCGGTTGTACGCTGACCGCAGGATTCCCAACGACACTTGCACCAGGCGCAGAAGCCTCTGGTTCGTTCACCTATACTGTCCGACCCATTGATACTGGCACGGTCACACTCGGAATTACGGTTGCGGGCGAACAGATCAACACGGCCATTCCGGTCAGTGTCAGCGGTGTAGCACGCTTCACCGTTGCTGTCGGCAATATGGTCCTCACCAAGACTTCCAACGCCACCAATGGTGTTGCCAATCCGGGTGCGACAATCCAATATACAGTGCGGATGGAAAACATCGGCTCGACTCCGCTCACGATCACCAGCATCAACGACACGTTGCAAGGCGCGATCACGCCAGCCAACCCGACGGTTGCGGCAAATGCGTTCCAGAACGTGCAATATAACTACACAATCCCGGCGGCTGCGTCTGGCACGCTGGTTAACACGGTGATAGTACAGTTCACCGACGGTACAACATCGTTTACAGCCACCGCGCAGGCAACTGTAACCATTCTCCCGGTTAACTCGACACTGGCGGTACGGGTTTCGGCCTCGCCAGCGATGGGCAGACCCGGCGACGCGATTGTGTTCAGCACCGAAGTCACCAACACAGGCACACAGGATGTCTTGCTTGTGCCATATAATGCGGCTTCGCCGTCAACAACAACGTTCAGCAGTCTCGGCATCGATATGGGCGTTAGCGGTCTGCTCAACCCGAATCAGACCAGAACGTTCACGTCAGCGACCTACACTATCCCGGCAACGGCTAGCGGCACGATCAGCAACGTCGTCACGGTAGTAGGGAATACCACTGCTGCTCCAATCACAACGGTGCGCGGCATCGGCACAGGCACAGTCAACGTCATTGCGACGAACGGGTTGAGCGTCACCAAGACCGCCAACCGTCAGACCGCCCGTGCGGGTGATGTGATCACTTACACTGTGTTGATCACCAACACAAACAACTCCGACATCAACATTCAAGGGATCACCGATACGCTCGTCAATCCGATCCCTGGCTTGCCGACGTTCCCGTTTGGATTGACCGCATTTTCCAGCTACTCGCTGACCTATACCTATACGGTAGGGGCATCAGTACCACAGGGCTTGCTCCCGAACACAGTCACCATCAGTGCCGACACGCCCGGCAATCCGATGACTTATGCGAGTGCGTCTGCAAATGTGATCATCACTACAGGCTCTTCGGGCTTGCTGATCACTGGCTCTACGGGTCAGACCAGCTATACACCCGGTGATGCCGTCGTCTACAATGTCACCGTCATCAACACCGGAGCGGCAACCCAAAGCGGCATTGCGGCGACCTATCTGCCCGTCGGCACGACAGGCGCGGGAACGTCGATCACACTGGGAAGCAACACGCTGGCGACGAATCAACAGACCACTGGTGTGTTCGTCTATACAACGTCAACAGGATCGCCGAATCCGCTGCAAATGGGGTTGAACGTTACAGGTAACCCAGGGCCAGCAGCAAACGGAGTGACCAATATCATTCCGCGCAACAGCGGTCTGACGCTGACGGGTCTTCTGACCGCTGCACCGGCACAGGTTGTCGCGGCAAATGATCAGGTCAACTACACACTCACGGTATGGAATACATCGGCTAACCCGGTTACAGGTATCACTGCCGCCGTCAATACTACTGCCACTCCGAATACCACCAACCTTGATAGTGCAGGATACGATCTGTCTACCGTTATCTCGCAACTCGCGGGGACAACGCTGGCGGCTGGTGCATCCCGTACCGTTAGCTTCCGCTATACCGTTCAGTCGGGCGACCTGTCAAAGGGTAACCTGTATCTGAACCTCGACCTGACGCCTGTTGGTACGACAACAACCACAACTGTCGCTGCAAGCGCCGTCACCGTCGCGCAACCAGTCCTCGTCTCGGTGACGAGCTTTGGCTGCACGGCTGTCGTTGGACCCGGCAGCGCAACTCCATACTGCTATCTGCGCCCGAATAGTGCTGTTCCAATCACTGTCACAGTACAAAATCAGGGTACAAATACGCTGACCAATCTGGTGATCAGCTTCAATACCAGCCCGGTCTTCACGGTTCCGCTGACAACGGCTGAACAGACGTTGGCTGCTGGGGCAACACTGACCAAGACGTTCACATGGACTATCCCGACACTCGGCATCAGCCCATCGGGAACCAATGAGCAGACGCTGGCGTTGCTTGTCACCGCTACAGCAACAGGAATGACTCAGGTCACAGCGCCGCAGAGTCCGAACCTGAAGTTCATCGATCCAAGAATCAATATCAACTCGGTTGCGCTCAACTCCGGCTACACCGCACCGTTGACCGATCTGAGTACCTTCCAGTTCCTTGTGAAGGTTGCCAATAGCAGCAATACCCAGACCAACCTCGCTCTGGTTGGCAGGGATAGCGCTAATAACAACCGCCTGCGCGTCTCGCTACTCGCCGCTGATGGTACGTCAACAGACATCACCAGCGCGGTAACAGTAGTCTCCGCCTCGACAGCACCGAATCCTGCACGTACTGGCGTCATCGCAGACCTGGATTATGGGGCAACCGTGACCGACCTCGTACTCGGCTACACGATTCAGGCAAACACACCGAATCCATTCAGAATCATGGTTTCGGCGGCAGGATGCGTGAAGACTGTTGTGGAATGCGAAGCCAACGGCACAGCAACCAATGGTTTGAACACACCTGTGACAACCACTGGTTCGTCTACATCTATCAATATCGCCCGCGCGATGCTCTCCGTGACCGAATCGAGCAGCAACCCGACGACCACACAGGTTGGACAGGCTCTCGCTCTGGCGTTCACGATCAGCAACCCTGGCTCGGTTGGCCTCGTCAACCTGGCCGCAGGCAATGTGACGCTCAACGGTACTGCCATCAGCGAGAAACTCTCACTCGGTAGCGCCACCAGCATTACCGCAGGCGGCTCAGTCTCAGCGACACTCACCCATACCGTTCTGTCCACTGATCCAACGACGCTCAACTTCGTGATCAGTCTCTCTGGTAACAGCGGAACAACCAGCGGACCGACGGTCAGCACCACCTACACAACCAGAACAGTTACCGTTGGTAACGGCAACGTTGCGGCGAACGGTCTGGCGATTGCGATGACGGTAGACAAAGCTACGCCGACAAACGGCTCGACAGTGGTCTACACCATCACATTGACCAACACCAGCGTCGTGCCGATCCAGACCGTTGCACTGACGGATGTCCTCCCGACAACGCTGGTTGGCAAGACAGCAACAACGGACACCGGAACGGCGACCCTCAGTGGCAGCACCGTCGCAGCCGCGATTGGCACGCTGAACGCGAGCCAGAAGGCAGTCGTCACCGTTACCGCAACGATCAACGCAACTGCTCCGGCGACAATCACCAATCAGGCGTGCGCCATCAGTGCCACCAACACAACGCCCATCTGCGCTTCGGCGTCGGTGAGCCTTGCTCCGGGTGGTGCGAATGGTACGCCCGGTACGCTACCCACCACCGGGTTTGGTGGAAACGATATGGGCGGCATGTTCATCATGCTGGTCGTCAGCGCCCTGCTGTTCCTCGCTATGACGGCGAGGACGCGGGGGGCTGGCCCCTTTCTCATCATTGTAGGCGTGATTGTGGGGATCATCGCGGTTGCGCTGATTTTCACAATCATCCGCAACACAGGGCAGCGTGTGGCGGTAAACGCCACCAACACGGCAATTGTCGCGCCAACGGTTATTGCACAGCGGACAAATGCACCCCGTCCTACACGGGGAACGGATACGCCGCTGCCAGCGATACAAGGCGGCGCAACGTTCACACCAATCCCGACGGCGACACCAATCCCGTCGGCAACACCGATTTCGTCCGCGACCCCTGTACCCAAGCTGTTCGATCCTGTAGGAGAGAAATCGCTCTACATTCCCAAGCTGGCGCTACCGCGTGCAGTCCCGATCATCGAACTGCCACTGAAGAACGAAACGTGGGATGTGACGAATCTCGGTCAGAGCATCGGACACCTGGAACAGACTTCGTGGCTTGGCAAGACGGGTAACACCGTATTGGTCGCGCACATTCAGTTGAACTTCCGCGAGATGGGTCCATTCCGTCAACTGGATCAACTCAAGAAGGGCGATCAGGTCATGGTCTATGATCGTGGCGGCTTCTATGTCTATGAAGTGACAGACAGCAAAGTCGTCGCACCCACAAACGTCGAAGTGACCTTCCCGACCCCCCAGGCGCAGTTGACACTCATCACCTGCACCGTCTGGGATGCCAACCGGGGTGTGTTCGCCAAGCGCCTTGTCGTCACGGCGAAACTTCTCAAGGCTCCAGATTCAGTCTAATCTGAATCGCTAGCCAAAACGAAACCCCTCTGTTGAATGTTTGACAGAGGGGTTTTTGTTATCTTTAGAGGGATAGCAATCGAAAGGCAAACCACCAATTGCGACACATGAAACTCATTACGCTGCTTATTTTGTTGCTGATCGATTTTGTACCTGCAAGAAGCGTGGGAATTGCCACACCATTGATCATCTCATTGGATGGGGATTTGTGGGCATGGTCAGACTCTGTGAAATCATTCAAACAATTGACCCATTGGGGTGGAAATCGTAGTGTGGTCTTATCGCCAGATGGCAGGTACATTGCTTATCGTTCTATTCCAGCCGAGGTAATGGCAGACCTCAAAAAGAATGGCGGCTACGGTGGCGGGACGATTCCCTATAACATCTGGATTCTTAACCTGAAAACAATGGAGGCGATTCAGGCAGCGGATAGTGACGAGAGTTTCATAACTGCCACTTTGCGCTCTGAGCCAGTATGGTCAGCAGATAGCCGCAGCATTGCATGGACGGAAGTTTCTGGCGGCAATATGATTCATGGTGGAAATTATTCAGAATCTTTAATCACTTTCAACCTTGAACAGCGAAAACAACACATCGTTGTTCCTGATATTCCAGAATTTACCTTTGGCGGGGTGGGGTTTCCGACCACAGTGGTTTGGAGTGATTACGGGTTTGCGACTGTTTCAGGATATTCAGAAGGAGATTCTGGCAACCCTCAGACGAGTATTCATATTTATAGCCCAATGGGAACTCTAGTTTCCAGAACGCCGATTTCAGGCAACGCAAATCCTGCTTTGGCTTGGATAAAACATAAAAATCAATGGTATGTCCGGGTCGGAATGACCGATGGAAGCCTTTCATTTTTGATTGATCCAGACCAACACAACCAGTTACCACTATCAGCACTTACCGGGAAATTGATACGCTGCAACACCAAAGCCATTGATGGGATTTGCGTTTACCCAAAATCGGACTCTAGCCGATGGATGTTGAACATACCGGGAAAAGACGATGTGCCGTTGGGTGTTGACCAAATCCGTGATATTGCCATTGCACCAGATGGAGAAAGAATAGCAGTTCTGGATAAGCAAGGCTGTCTTTCTATTTTTCAAAATGGTCGCATAAGTCCTATTGTTATATCATCCGATAAAATGGCAAATGATGGTTGTCCTCGGAATAACTTCCTCATCCACGATATGACGTGGGGTGTTCAGGTCTGGATTGTGCGTTGATAAATAAGAATAGAAACATCTCGGATCAACCTAAAAGTGTCATCACCTGTTCTAAATATTGCATCTCTTGAAACCGTTTTCCGGGGAGGTACGGAACGCCCTTTGGGAAACTTTTATCCTGGGCTGTCGAAGGATGAATAACAATTTCAATGCTTCCATCCAATGCAGATAATCGTTCATAAAAACGCTTTGGGTTGATTTTTAACCAGAATAAGATAGGTATCAGATAATCCGGTTGCAAATCTACTCTGCTTATAGGCGGCGTGTGTCTACGATAAAAAGGATTAAACGGCAAGATTGTTGAACTGAGGCGATGCGCTCTCACCCACGCGATCTTAAACTTTTCGGCAAGATTGAAAATAATCGAGCGAAGTGATGGGAAAATATGGAAATGCAAATGGGTGGTGAGATGATTGGCAGTCAGACCAGATTGGAGATAATGTTCAATCTGAGCAGTGAGTTCCATTTCCACCAACTGGATAAAAGAACTGGAGGGATGCAACGCCTGCGCAAACAATGCCCATTTTGGCCTGAAATGTCCATTTGTCAGTGTCAAAGGAGACGGAGAAGGTATTTTGCTATGTGGAATACCATCAGTCAGATTGAGGTGTATTCCGCATTCCAAAGATGGATACTGAGAAAACAATTTATAAGCGTGATATGATGCCGGGAAATTAGTAATTATTGCTGCGGCAGTAGCGATTTCCCTTTGATGCAAATCGAGCGTTGCCTCATTAATTCCTTCCGACAGGCCACAATCATCACAAGTGATAATCAGTTTTTGTACCACTATCTTCAAATCCAGAATTTGATTACATATTTTTGATGATGGGAACTATATCTTAAAACACTCAACCTGCTACTTGCTTCGTTGCTAATGCAAATCCTGCCTTGACCACAGGCGCGCATTCAATTAAAATGCACCTTCGCGGGGATTGTAAACCCGTTTTGATTAATCCTGGAATGACCCCGGCTTTACGCCGCTATTTGTTCCGTTTTGGAGGCAAGTCATGGCAGAAACCTACTCTCTGGACGTGCAGCATCGCTCCGTCGTGGGGAAGCAAGTCCGGCAGCTACGCCGCGACAACTTAATTCCGGCAGTAGTTTATGGAGCGGGTGGACAGCCGGTTATTGTGTCCTGCCCCCGCCGTCCGCTCGAAATCCTGCTGGCAAAGGCTGGCGGTACACACGTTATCGAACTCAATGTTGCGGGTAGTGGCACTGAAAATGCGCTCGTCCGTGAAGTCGTGCGCGATCCGATCCGCCGCGACATTCAGCATGTTGATTTCCTGCGTATCGATCTGAACAAGAAGCTCCGTACCGAAGTTCCGATTCGCTTTGTCGGTTCGCCCAAACTCGGCGCAGACCTGACACTCGCGGAATATATGACCCAGATCGAGGTTGAATGTTTCCCGAAAGACATTCCCGACCACCTCGAGGTCAACGTCGGAAACCTGAATGGTGCTGGCGCTTCGGTCAGTGTCAAAGACCTGCCCGCTATCGAAGGTGTGGTCTATCTGGCTGAACTCAACGATGTTATCGTTCGTCTTGAACAGACGAATGTCAAGGATGACGCTGCCGAAGTTGCCGCTGCAACCCCGGAACCAGAACTCTCCAAGACAAAGGGTAAGAAGGAAGAAGAAGCAGAAAAGTAATTTCTGCTCCGTTTTCTTTTCAGTTGATCTGTGTCAGCCCCGCCTGTCGATTGACGATAGCCGGGGCTATTTTTTTCGAGAAAACGGCTTATTTGTGCGAAATTTCTCATTTTAGCCAGATAAACGCACCTATCCCCAACGGATAAAACAGTGTTATAATTTGCGTGCTTGTGAAGAATCGCACTTTATGACTTTTTACACAAGCTATTCCAGACCTAAACACAATCAAAGTTTTTCTGCACTCGTAACATACGGAGCAGTAGTCAGTGAAATCGAATCTTATCGTCAGACTCTTGATCATCGGGGCCGTGCTACTGGCTGCTGGCTTTGTAGCGGGTGTTGCCAACCCATTCCTGCCCGCCAGAGCCTCCGCCGAAGCCGCTGCCACCGATAATCTGTTCAATATCATGATCGGGATCGGCACAATCATCTTCCTGATTGTAGAAGGCGCGCTGGTCTATTCCATCCTGAAATTCCGTCGCAAGCCCAATGATGAAACCGATGGGCCAAACATGCACGGCTCAACAGCACTGGAAATCACATGGACGGTCATTCCATCGATCATTGTTGCCTATCTCGCGTTTGCCAGCTTTCAGGTGTTCACGCAGACACTAAACCCGCGCGATGGCGAAATCGTCGTCAAGGTTTTGGGGCAGCAGTTTCAGTGGGTGTTCGACTATCCGCACGATCCCAACAAGCAGTATCGCACTTCGGATACGCTGGTACTCCCCGTAGATAAGCCTGTCCGCTTTGAAATTGCCGCGAAGGATGTCATGCACGGCTTCTGGATTCCAGAATTCCGTATCAAGCAGGACGCTGTACCGGGACGTATCACCGAAGTCCGCGTATTACCAACGCTCAAGGGCGATTTTTCTGTGGTCTGCTACGAACTCTGCGGTACAGGACATGGCGTGATGCGTAATGCGGTCAAAGTCGTGGATGCTGGTGAATACGATAAGTATGTCCAATCTCTGGAAATTATCCCGCCTGCTCGTCCTCTGGCTGGAGAACACAACGCTGAATGGGGCAAATATTTGATCCAGAGTTCCAAGTATGCCTGCGGTGGTTGCCATTTCCTGCCAGACGCCAACATTGCGGGCGTCACCGGGCCATCATGGGTTGGTATCGCCACTCGTGCTGATACCCGTGTACCGAATCAGGATGCCAGGACTTATATTCAGCACTCGATTCTGTATCCCAACGAATTTGTCGTTCCGGGCTATCCAGCCAATCTGATGCCACAAAACTATGGCACATTGATGGATGACACCGACTTGAATAGCCTGGTCGATTACCTGTTGCTACAAAAAGATGATCCGGCAAAAGCCGCGCAAGCAAAGTAAGTGAGTAGAGGCGAATAAAATGGCTACCTCTGTACCTGCGGTTGGGGCAATTGGGCAAACCAGTACCGGCGCGCGCATTGCCAAGTATTTGACATGGAGCCTCGATCACAAGGTGATTGGGATTCAATATCTGGTGACAGCGTTCACCTTCTATCTTGTCGGCGGCATTCTGGCGATGCTCATTCGCGTGAACCTGCTCACACCAGATAGTATGCTGTTCGTCAACAAGAGTACCTATAACGCGGTATTCAGCCTGCATGGAACGATCATGTTGTTCCTGTTCCTCGTCCCGGTATGGGCTGGTTTCGGGAATTATTTCATTCCGATCATGATCGGCGCGAAGGACATGGCCTTTCCCTGGTTGAATGCGTTCGCGTTCTGGCTGATTCCTCCCGCTGGATTGCTCTTGTTGCTCGGCTGGATTGTTGGCCCGCCGGAAGCTGGCTGGACAGCTTATTTCCCGCTTTCTGGCCCGGTCTATAGCCGTGCGGACGGTCAAACATTATGGGCAATCAGTCTGCACTTGCTCGGTTTAAGTTCGATCCTCGGCGGTATCAATTTCATCGTCACGATCAAGAACATGCGCGTCAAGGGCATGGGCTGGTTCCAGATGCCATTGTTCTCCTGGGCGACTTTTGCAACTGCGATCATTGTTGTTCTCGGTACGCCGTTCCTCGGTGGCGCGCTGACGCTGATGCTGTTTGATCGCGTTGCCGGAACACAAATTTTCAACCCGGCGACAGGCGGCGATCCGCTGCTATGGCCGAACGTCTTCTGGTTCTATAGCCACCCTGCCGTGTATATCATGGTTTTGCCAGGTATGGGTGTCCTCTCGGAAGTGCTGTCGGTGTTCAGCCGCAAGCCGATTTTCGGATATAAAGCCATCGCCATGTCCTCATTGGGGATTGCCGGGCTGGGCTTCACAGTCTGGGTACACCACCTGTTTACGACGCTTGCACCCTGGACGCGCGTGCCGTTCATGATCACCTCGATGATCATTGCCGTTCCGACGGGTATCAAGATATTTGGCTGGTTGGGGACAATCTGGCGCGGCAAGATACGCTTCACAACTGCGATGCACTTTGCGATGGGTTTCCTCTCGCTCTTTGTGATCGGTGGTATCACGGGCGTGATGCTGGCCTCGATTCCAGTGGACTATCAGGCGCACGGTTCGTACTTTGTCGTGGCGCACTTCCACTTCGTCATGTATGGCGGTTCGGTGTTCGCAGTCTATGCAGGCAGCTACTACTGGTTCCCGAAGATTACGGGACGTATGATGAACGAACGGCTTGGGAAGTTCCATTTCTGGCTGACGTATATCGGTTTCCTGCTGTCGTTCCTGCCAATGCACATCAGCGGCTTGTACGGGATGCCGCGCCGCGTTGCCGCCTATGATCCGAAGTTCCAGGCAATCAACGTCCTGACCAGCTTCGGTGCGTTCCTGCTCGGCGTCGGACAGCTTCCCTTCTTCGTGAACGCTGCGGCCTCGTTCGTGGGTGGTGTGCGTGCGGGCAACAACCCCTGGCGTGCGCTGACGCTCGAATGGCAGACCAGCAGCCCGCCACCGGAAGAAAACTTCATTGATGATCCGATTCCTGCCATCGATCCGTATGGCTACGGTTCGCCGGAAGCCGCCGCGTATCTTGCGGGGGATCGTTCGCTGGCACTGGCAGCAGCAGAGAGCGGTGATCATGGTCACCATAGCGAACCGCTGGCAAGCGGAGATAGATAGAACCTCACCCCTGACCCTCTCCGCAAATGGCGAGGGGAATCGGTAGGGCAAGTCGTAATGCAGGGGCGCATCTGAGTATGCGCCCGATTTGACGGATAGAGATGAAAGCAGGTTGAGATGGATCATTCAAAAATTGCCCCATCCGAACTCATCGAAGCGTTAAATTCACCAGATTTGACAGCAGAGGATAAGGAGCATATTGAGGCATTGATTGCCGAGAATCTGGCAGAGATGGCGATTGATCCTGATATTCAACGCGAACTGGCATTGATCGAACAGGAATTTGCTGACACGGAACAGGATGGTCTATCCGAAGAATAATGGCGAATATCCAACGTGGAGAAATTTACTTTGTAGATTTGAATCCTGTGATTGGACGAGAGCAGGCGGGAAAGCGCCCGGTTCTTGTAATTTCTACCGATGTTGTTAATCGCCTGCCATTGGTTGTTACAGTTGTAGTTGGTACGAATGGTGCAAATATCCCAAAAGAATATGCCATAAATGTAAGGGTGTCCAGCGCCGATAGTAGTTTGCTATTGGAAACAGTTTTCATGTGCTTTCAAATTCGCTCGATAGATGTGAGCCGATTTTCAACTGTACCGGCTGGCAAATTATCAGGAAAAGTCTTGGAAAGAATTGAAAATACAATTCGTTACTGCCTCGGATTGTAGATAAATCGAGAATCGAAGAAATAACTAATCAAAGCAAAATGCAACCTGTACCAATGCCATTCTCACGTAAGCTTTTGATCATTGGAACTATATTGATCTTTTTATCAATGTTTGCTCCATTCTATGATTCAAAAACTAATGGACTATTTGCATTAGATATTGCTATGCAAAACATCTTCGGATTTTTTAACAATCTGAACTTGTTTCTTCAGTATCCAAGCGAACTGATTAGATACAGTAACCAAGTTAATTACGTCTACCATTTATCATTTTTGTTGTCATTTGGGTGTACTCTCTTAGTCAATTTAGAAATATATACCAGTCATCCTTTCCCAAAAACAAAGCTAACTTACAGAATCCTTTCATTAATTGCTGCAATCAACATTGTATTTACTGCGATAATCTGGACTCAGGGTAGCGTCAGGGGCTACAACTTGTTTATCGGAGTTATTGCTTATATAGCGGGTCTGATATTTGCAATGCTTGCTTGGGCATTGGTCATTCTAGGAAAAACTGATGGGCAAAACTTCTGATGTTGACGATGCGCTTCTCTCAAAAACTTCTGGTTGTTGCCACGATGTTGGTATTGTTGTCTTTGTTTTCGCCAATTGCGGATAGATATACTGGCATTGATCTTTTAGATGTATTTCTGCAACGTAAGTTTTACCCATCGGATTTGGCATCTGTCTTTGGCGTATTTTCAACACTGATCTTAAACATCTTTACAATCCTTGAAGGCCATGAAGAAAAAGAAAAAAGTCGTCTATTAGTAGTATTAGGTGTATCTATCGTAGTTAACACGATTTGCCTGATAAATTTTGGTACTGAGTATCGCCCACTCAAAATAGGTTTTACGATGTGTATGACAGGTCTTTTGCTATCGATTTTAGGATGGGGCGGATTCATCTATCAATCGTGGACGTATATTGTAACTAAGTGGAAATCAAGTAATGACAAGTAAAACCACAACACCAACCACCGCGCGGAATGGCGCGACTCCCGAACAGCAGTTGAACAACAACCGTATGTTGATCACCATGTTCATTTTTGCGTTATCGCTACTCTTTGCGTGCCTCATCTACGCAAACCTGATCGTGCGTAACGCGCAGGGACAATGGCCTCCGAAGGAAGTCAATCGGCTGGATATGCTCACGCCGATCCTGATGACCATCATATTGCTTGCATCCAGCGCTACCGCAATTCTGGGCATTCGTGCTTCCAAGACAGGCGACAACCAGCGCGTATTGCTATTCATCTCTATAACGTCCATTTTGGGATTGATCTATTCCTTCTGGATGGTAGCATTCCTGATCAATATCCTGAATCACTTCAATGGTGTCTACAGTGCGATGTTCCTGGCGCTGTGGTTTGTGCATGTGCTTCATGCGTTTGCCGTACTCGGCTTTATGGGGTATGTTATCCAGAAGCTGCGCGGTGGAAAGATCACGCCGGAAACGGGTTATTTCCCTGTCGAAGCCAGTACAAATCTGTGGCATTTCCTGACGGTCATCTGGATCGTCCTGTTTGTTGTTTTATATCTCATCTGAGAAAAGGGTCTTTGAATGCGTCCTAACGCGGCTGCAATCTCTGCAATTTTTGGGAGAATAACGGCGACCATAGGCCGGATCGTCGAAATCCCATTCAGGATCATCATCGTGATCCTGCGGCGCATCCACGATAACCTGCAAGCAAATCCGGGGCGCTATCAACTGGCGTCGCGGCTGCTGGCGGGTGGCATATGCGCTACTATCGGCATTTTTATCGCCGTCACCATCGTTGGCAACATTGTCCTGTTGCAAAACCTGAAAATGCTTGGTGCAACCCCGGCATGGAGCGTACTGGAAGCAGGCGCGCTGACGGCGTTCCTCGGTCTGGTCGGCTTCCTGATCGGGTTCGGTTTGCTCAAAATGCAGCCGGGTCTGGCGCGCGGCGTTCTTTCCGGGTTGACGGCGTTTGCATTCACTGCTTCGGTGGTGATGGTGCTGCGCTTCGGTCTGGGCTACCAGCCCTGGCTGGGTGGCACAATGGCGATGTTGACAGCCTTCCCGATTGCCTTTGCCACTGTTTGGGGTATGGGTGGGTTCGCCAGACAGAATATGACCATCGAAGCGAACTTTGAATCACGCGCGCACCCCGAAGCGCCAAAGACAAATCTTGGCGCGTTCGATGGGGTGAAGTTCAATGAAGTGATCCTGAAATTCCTCGGCAACCGCCTGTGGCCTGTTATCAAGCCGCTGGTTGGGCCTGCGGTGATCATCACCGGATTGATAGCTGCGTTTATCGCCGCACTGTTGATTGTCGGGCAATTCACGCCGGGGATGCGCACACAGACCTATAGCAGCGAAGCCGCCGCGACCTCGATTCTCGGTACAGCCGATTTCCTCGGCCTGCAACTGCCGAAGTTCCTGGTGTTCATCATCATTACCACCTTCCTGCTCGGTGGTCTGGTGACGACAGCGTTGCTCTTTGCGCTGATCTTCAACGCGCTCGGTGCGGCGGTGAAGAATGCCAAAACTGCTGCAAAGCAACCGCTTGACCTGACCGCGAAACAAAATACAGATATTGTCTCGAAGTCGTTCCAGTGGATTATGCGGCTGGTGAAATTCAATATTGATTTCGTCGTTGATATTCTTGGTTATATCGGCGGCATGTTCGGCATCCGCGCGGCGAAATAACAGAGAGAAATACGAAAATGGCTCAAGAAACTATGAATCCTCCTGTTACTGCAACGCCACCCGCCGCGCACGCTGCCGATCATCACGATCATGGCGAGATGCAAAAGACAGGTCTCTGGCTATTCCTCGTCTCCGAAACGATGCTGTTTGCCGTCCTCCTTACCGCATACATGGCGGCACGCTGGAAGGACGCCGAACCGCACCACGTCCTGAATATCCCGCTAACCAGCCTGAATACGTTCATCCTGTTGATGAGCAGCTTCACGGTGGTATTGGCGCTTTCGAGCATACAGGCCGGACGCCGTGTGCGCTTCCTGCGCTTCACAGCAATCTCGATTCTGCTGGGTGCGACGTTCGTCGGGTTGCAACTCAACGAGTATATGACACTCTACCATGAAGGATTGACCATCAACGCCAATCTGTTTGGTTCGACGTTTTTTGCACTCACAGGTTTTCACGGCGTACACGTAGTTGTCGGTATCTTCTGGCTGCTGCGCCTGTTCATTCGTGGCTTCAATGGCAAGTATGGCCCCGGTGATAGCTGGGGAATCGAGATGGCAGGCTTGTACTGGCACTTTGTCGATGTCGTCTGGATTTTCCTGTTCACGATTATCTATCTATTCTGAGGCAGAGACGTAATGAATACGCCTGATACGCACGAACACGATACACATGGCGGGTCACACGAAGGAACATATTTCCTTGTTTTCGTGGTGCTTGGCATCCTGACCATGCTTGAATTGATACTCACCTATACGCCGGAAGGGATACGTTATCCTGCGCTGGTGATCCTGATGACGCTCAAAGCTGTGCTGGTGATCACGTTCTACATGCACCTGCGCTGGGAAAAGCGGTTCTACATTGTGATTATTGCCTTCCCGATGGCGATAGCGGCGCTGGCAGCACTGGCTGTACAACAACTCGTCCGGTAAGGCTTGGCACGTCGTTTTGCACTTCTATTCGTCGTCGCCGTGATGTTTTGGGCGACGCTGGCCTGTTCGCAGTCCAGCGGCCCACCCATCATCTATATCACGGCAACGCCTGAAGCTGGCAACCAGCAACCTCCCGTCGAACCAACTATCGGCGGGAATCTCTTTCAACCCACTGTTACGCCCGTTGGTCCAACAGCTACCCCTCTCATTCCAACCCCAAACGCAACCCGTCCACCTGTAAATCGCACATCCGGTTATACGGTCAAAGCGGGCGATAGCCTTCCCATTCTCGCATTGATCTATGGCGTGAGTCTACAGGATTTGGTACGGCTCAATCCCGGCCTGAACGAAAGCAGTACACTCACCCCGAATCAGATTATCATTGTGCCAGATGTTCCGACGCTGACGACGCCGAATTTCAAGATTATTCCAGATAGCGAACTGGTCAATTCGCCCGGTGCGCGTGGCTTCGATGTCGTGAAATATGTCAACTTCCAGCCCGGATTCCTGCGTGTTTATTCGGAAATTATCTATGGACGGCTGCTTTCTGGCGCGCAGATTGTCCAAATGGTCGCACAACAGAACAGCGTCAATCCGCGTATTCTGCTGGCACTACTGGAATTTCGTGCCGGGTGGATCACCAACCCCGCGCCGACAGCTAACAAACTCACCTACCCGATGGGAAACATCGTTGAGGCGCGCAAGGGCTTGTTTCGACAACTGGCATGGGCAGCAGACTGGCTCAACGATGGCTATTATGGCTGGAAGCATCGCGGCCTGACGACACTGCAATTTCCCGACCAAAGCCGGATTGCGTTCAATAGCGAACTGAACGCTGGCAGTGTCGCTATTCAATATTTCCTCGGCCAGAGTTCGGATCGGGTGTCGTGGTCCCGCGAAGTCAGCACAGACGGCGTTTTCCGTACCTATATGGCATTGTTCGGCGATCCGTTCCGCTACGCGATAGAGCCGCTTGTGCCGCGAAATCTGACATTCCCGACGACGGAATTGCCATTCCAAAAGGGCGAGATATGGTTTTATACAGGCGGGCCACATGGGGGCTGGGATGCTGCCAGCGGTTGGGCAGGGATTGATTTTGCACCGCCTGCGCCATCCGATGAACTCGTTCAACTGCAAGGGGTATGCTATGTCTCACCGGCCTTTGCAACAGCGATGGCTTCCGGCGTGATTGTGCGCTCTGGTGATGGTGCGGTTGTGCTTGACCTCGATCTGGATGGTGACGAACGCACAGGCTGGACAATTCTATATTTGCATATTGCCGCATCGGAGAGCGTGCGCGCCGGGAAGGTTGTACAGATGGGCGAAGCGATTGGGCATCCATCCTGTGAGGGTTTCAATCTGAACGCCGCAGCGACCCATTTGCACATCGCGCGCCGCTATAACGGAGAATGGGTTGCCGCCGATTGCTGGGCGTGTCAGCCGGATTTCCCTGCCATCCCCTGGACAATGAGTGGCTGGAAGGTCGAGGGCCAACCGAATCAGATTTTTCAGGGGACAATGATTAGAGAGGGTGTGGTTCGCCGCGCCGAACAGGGGCGCGATCAACCTGATAATCAGCTACAACGCTGAGACAATCAATCCCTGCCCTATCAAACTACACAGGGCAGGAATCCTATCAACAAAGCGTGTTAGTCAGCGTTGCCGCCATCAATCTGGCTGCTGGCTGGTGGACCAATGATAATCACACTGCCAGGTGGTGGCGTTGTTGGGCTGCCCCATTTGCCCGCAACAGGTTTGCTACCCGCCGGGCCAAATGCAAAGTTATTGTTCGTTCCCGGCCCATCAAGCATCGGGTGCAGGCTGAACACACCCGCCGCCGTGTAAAAACCTACCGTCGCAACGCCATCGGCATCCCAATCGCCCGTGATAGGTTTATGTGCAGCAATAGTGTAACTGAAGCGGATGTCATCGAACGTAATCCCGGCGGGTTGACTGTTATAGGTCATATACCAATATGAGGTCGCAGAACGATAGACGCCGATGCTGTCCAGCCCATCGCCATTCCAATCGCCAGCGACGGGTTTGTCGCCGGGGTTGCCGAACACAGCAAAAAAGTCATCGAATCCGCCAGTGAGTAACTTGCGCTGATACAAAATCCCGTTGGTATCCCGATAGACCCCAACGCCGTCTCCGGTCATATCCACCGTCCATCGACCCGCGAAAGGCTGATCGCCGGGATTGCCGAATATAAACACATAGTTGACCGCTGGCGAAAGGTTCGAGTCGCTCAGAAAGAAAAATCCGGTACTCGTTCGATAGATGCCGATGGTGTCTGTCCCATCGCCATTCCAGTCGCCGACAACCGGTAAATCGGCTGGATCACCGCCAAAGATTGCTGCAATATCCGGGAAGCCAGTGCTGTTGCTGTTCCGCAGATACCATGTGCCGTTATCGTATACACCGATGGTATCCGGGCGTGGTGGATTAGGGGTGGTTGTCGGGGTCGCTGTCGGCAATGGGGTATTTCCGAAGATATAGACCGAGCCATTATCAGTTGTTCCGCGATCATCATCCTTATACGCGCCAATGAGCGCAACTTCTCCATCGCTGGAAAGCGCCACAGAGTTGCCCATATTGTCATATGCAGCCGCATCATTTGCATTGAGTATAGTTTGTTGATTCCATACACCAGCACTATAAGTGAAGATGTAGGCTGCTCCGCGTTGCATGGATAAAGTTCCGCCCTCTCCTTCTGCACCGATGAGCGCCTTGCTTCCGTCATCTGACAAGGCAATGCCACTGCCAAACTGATCCCCGGTTTCTTTGTCAGATGCAAGCAGTTTGGTCTGCTGTGTCCAGACGCCCCCTGCACGTGTAAAGACATAGACCGCGCCATGACTAACAATACTTCCCGTGCTATCAAACAGAGAACCAATCATGGCAGTGTCGCCACTACTGGAGAGCGCTACCGACCAGCCGAAAAAGTCCTGGCTTGCTATATCGGAGGGTATTAACCGCGCTTGCTGTGTCCATGTTGTGCCGGAACGTGTAAATACGTAGGCGGCTCCTTCGTAGGTTTGAATGCCGCCGCTGCTCTCTATATATGCCCCGATCAGGGCGGTGTTACCATTATCTGAGAGCTTTATCGCCCAACCGAAATACATAGCATTTTTTTTGATGGTCGTCATCAATTTGGCCTGCTGTGTCCACACCGTCCCGTTACGTGTGAAAACATAGACGGCTCCATTATCGGTGAACCCCGTATCATCTACATGATCGGCTCCAATAGTCACAGTGTCGCCGTTGCCGGAAATGGCTACTCCGATACCGAAGAAATCCCCTGCGGCTGCATCGCTTGCAGACAATTGTGCCTGCTGTGTCCATGTCGATCCGTCGCGTACAAAGATATAGGCACGCCCGACATAGTTTTCTCCGCCGATATTCTTGTTATACGCGCCGATCACCGCCGTGTTGCCATCTTTGGAGAGCGCCACCGAGTACCCAAAATAATCTCCGCTTGCTTTATCGGCGGCAGATAGCCTGGCACTTTGAACCCATGTTTCTCCGATGCGTGTGAATATATAGGCTGCACCGACACCATATACAGCCCCTTCATCATCGCCATAAGCACCAACGAGCGCGGTATTGCCATCTGCCGAAAGAGATACGGAAGTGCCGAGATAATCTTCATTTGATTTATCTGTTGCCGTGAGTTTCTTCTGCTGATAAGTAGGGAGTTGCGCTGGTCGATTGTTTGGTTGAGCGTGAATTGAAAAGGATGATGTGGCAAGAAGAAATAACATAAGGGTAAATGCGATGCTTCGATAAGAGGAAGTGAATTTGATACGCATAGTCGTTCCTTTGAATTATCTGGAAAATCTGCGCCGCATCGAACAAAACTATCAGGATAACATTCAACAAGATACAGCGTTTTCATCAGGCAATGGTTGGCATCGCCCCATGAAATGGTGTGAATAGTATGAAGTATAGACGTGACAGAAGTGTGAAAACTATTTCAGTCTAGCCCTGTTGTCTTTTTTGCGCTGACACCTCGTCAGGTTGCTTTTAAGAAATATAGTTATCGCTCGATCAAAATCAAAAGCGTGACTTTTTTAAAACTTTTCATATACTATATTCATCGCTAATATGAAACAGCTTTTGACTGAGTTCAACAGCCAAAAGCCAACATGCACCTATTCTTGAAGGAGGTAGCATTTGCTTTCCTATTCTACGGTTTTACCCCCATCTTTCAATCCCGATAATTTCCACATTGCGACCCTGCCCGGCGTCGGGAACTGCGTCTTGCATCTGCCCCGTTTATCCACGTTTGTACAAAAAGAGGTTTAAAAATGTCCGATTCGCTTTCCAACCCAATCCCCGAATCTCCATTTGAGCGCATCAAACAGGTTGATGCCGATGGCAATGAATTTTGGTCAGCACGTGATTTGATGCCCGTTTTGGAATATAAAAGCTGGCAGAAATTCAAAAATGTTCTGCTCAAAGCGCGGATTGCCTGCGAAAATAGTGGCTATGATCCAGATGAACGCTTTATCCATGTGGATAGGGCGATATTAGGTGGCAACGATTCGCAGCACATAGTAGACGATTTACATTTGTCACGTTATGCCTGCTATCTTGTTGTTCAAAACGCTGATCCATCAAAAGATGTGGTAGCGATGGGACAGACCTATTTCACAGTCCAGACCCGTCGCCAGGAACTTGCAGATGAAGCCGAACGCGCTGGCTTGGGAGAGAATCAGCGGCGACTGGTGATGCGTGAGAAGGTTAAGCAACAAAATGTCGAACTTGCCTCAGCAGCACAGAACGCAGGTGTGATCACCCCAATGGATTTTGCCATCTTTCAGGATCATGGCTACAAAGGGTTGTACAACGGACTGACTTCCAAAGACATCCATAAGCGCAAGCAACTCAAAAAGAACCAGCATATTCTGGATCATATGAGCAGCACAGAACTGGCAGCAAACTGGTTCCGCAGCACACAAGCTGAAGATAAGCTCCGACGGGACAATATTCAGGGTAAAGATAAGGCGAATCAGGTGCATTACGCGGCTGGAATTATGGTGCGCCGTTTCATTCAGGAATTTGGCGGCACAATGCCCGAAGACCTGCCGACAGTGGAGAGCATCAAAGAACTAAAACACGCGGAGAAGAAACGACTCGCTCCACCAAAGAAAGACTAGGACAAGTAACCAGATTCTGCCCCGGCCTCAAAACCGGGGTACTCTCCTCGACTCCTGCTTGCTCTAGTACCAGGCGCGACGCTTGCGCAGCGATACGCCCGCATCTTCTTCTTCGCGGCGGTTGGCGCGTACCCGCCCCTGTGCGTCCAGATTTACCGTACCAGTGCGTTGCAACCGGGCAAATTCCTCTGCGGAAATATCCGGCGCGGGTTCACCTACCAGACGATCTACACGTTCGTGCAGGTTATCATCGGCAGGTGGCGCATCGTTGGTCGCATTCGGTGGCGTAATCTGATCGTTGTTATTGGGATTATCAGACATTGCTGTCTCCTAACAGTTGATCCAGTGAAAGTATATCAGAGCTTGCGCTTGTCCCGCATACCAAACAGTTGGGATCACGCCTGATTTCCACCCATTCGCAGGAATAAGGCGGGACTTTCTTTCCAGCGAGGATTTCCATTTCCACATTCGCCAGAATGACGGTATTCGCCGGATATTCCCGATGTACCTTCGTGCCGACCAATAGTTCGTTCAAGGCCATCTCTGCCTGCGTCCCGGCAATGCGCGTGACGTGCAACCACAATCCTGGTTCACTGCGGAGCGTGCCGTCACTGCCAATCATGCCGTAATCCAGATTGGTTTCGCCAATACCCTGATCGATCACATCCTCGCGCAGACTGAGCGCCCAACACGCATAGCACGGCCCATTGCCCGTCGGGTGGATAACAACCGCGTCGCCACCCTCGCCGCGTTCATAGACTCCGGCATAGACAGCAGTCAAGCCAAGTTCGCGGCACTTCTCGTTGATCGGATATTTGGAGCGCTCATTATCGACACCAACCACAACCAGATCGACGCCTTGCAAGGCCGCAATGTGATCTTCGATTCGTCCGTTGATCGCCATCACGTTCGCCTTCGGGTTGCGCTGGCGGATAAGGTCGGCAACGGCGTCTACTTTAGACGCTCCGACGTAGCGCAGGTCAGCGACATGGCGCACCACGTTTTTATTTTCAATATCATCGTCATCGATCAGGATGAAATTGCCGACGCCGCTCATGGCGAGTCCCTGCGCGACAAAACCGCCACCCGATCCCAGACCGATCACCGCCACCTTTTTTTGTGCCAGATGTTCCAGAACGCCTTCGCCATAATAGCGGGAGACGCGATCAAAATCCGTCATATAGTATTCCAACCCTACTCTTTAATTTTCTGCAAATTCTGTTCAACGGTCTGCACCAGTCCCAAAATTGAACTGTTGGATGTCCAGCCACCGGGATATTCTGATTCCGGGAGCGCTTTCGAGCGCTTCCAGAGTTCCAAAGAAACATCCGCGCTTTCGGGAATGCTCTTGAGTTCGCTCATGGGAACGGTGCGAATCGTCGGGCGTGTGTTCGGAAAATCGGCATTGGTCACAACGATCTGGATATACTGCGCGCCACGCTTCGCCAGTGTCAGGCAGAGTTCGCGCGGCGGTTGATTATCCGCGTCATATATATCTACACTAACACTGTAGCCCGCCTGCGAAATTTCGTTGAATTCCTTCTGCCAGCGCTCCGTGTTGCTCAGATGCCACGACACCAGCGGCAAGGTTGGTAAATTTGCATCCGGTTCAATCTTCGGCGTCAGGTGGACAAACCGCTTGGTGCGTCTGCTCATATACCAGCAATCGAGCCGAACAGTTGTATTCTCATCAATATCTACCTTGATCGGCTGTTCGCCAAAATAGACCGCCTCGGCTTCGTCTGTCGCGTGTGCCATTGTGCGATCCCAGACTGTCGCCAGAATCGCCAGCAGATAGGGCTTGCCCGCATCTTTATCCATGACGTGGCCGAGCGCCGTTTCGAGGTCGCCCCAGCTTGGCTCGGTCAGCGAACCGGGATGCTTATGCCAGTCACCGAGGTGATCCAGCGCGACGTTGTAGCGTTGCTGTACCTTCGCTGTTGGCAATTTGCGATAGTCATTCCAGTTATCGACCAGCCAGTTCATGATGTCGCCTTGCAGGTCGTCACCTTGCTCGAAATAGGCATATTTGCGCACCGCTGTATGATCGGGTGTGATCGTTTCCAACACCACCAAATCCGGCTCATAGCGCCCCGGTGCGGGAACAGGGAGACCAATCAATGCCTCGCCCGTTTCAGTTTCATAAATCAGCGCGTTTTTGACCATCTTGTCGATCACACGCTGTGCTATCGTGACACGGGGCAACCCGGCACGTTCAACGGCTAGTGTGTGCAAAGCGTTCACCGACGCCCCCCGCTTCCGAAGCTGCTCCGGGTGATACGTTCTTCTTCACCCGGCCATTCCCCTGTGATTTTGTAGGTATAGTACGCATATACCCAGTTGATCGCCCATCCTGCGACGGTTGCCGCCGTTGAACTCGCCGGATTCCAGCCATAGTTCGTCCCATCCTTTGGGTTGAACAGGCACAACTGCCCATCCTCGAATTGATGCTTTTCGCTATAGATAATCGGATCGAGGATATAGGCTTCGGCAGGCCGATTCGGGTATTCATGCGGATACATGATTTTCAGAACGTGTTCCCGCTGTGGGATGCCACGCAGGTTGATATGTACCGTCCCCTCCCAGAAAAGCGGATCAAAGCGCGGAACCTGTAATTTGAACGTCTCGCCGAAAAGTTGGCGCATTGCTGTATGTTCGTTTTTCAGACGGTCAGAGATAGCAGTTCGTGTTCCCCACCAGGCCATTGCAGTTACACCTCAACTTCTACGCACGCCTTATTATACGCGATTCCGGCGCAGACGTTGTGTGATTGTTTGATATGTGTGATGGCATTTGCACGAAGGCGGTTGGAAACAGGATATAATCTGGATTACCAACCTACAACACAGAGGTAATCATTATGTCAACCAACCTCCGTAACCATCTCTACCGTTTGAGCCTGATTTTTGTTGTCCTTCTCTTTACCACAATTGGAAATACCTTCGCTACACAGGCCAATTCTACGCCGGAATCGTTGCAGGATGCGGTAGACAAGGCATTGGGGTATAAGGCCGTGTTGCGTCCGAATAGTTCGTTTTCGCAGCAGGCCAAATTGCTGGCGGGTGATAAGGCAGATAATGATGCTTTTGGAATTGTAACAGCATTGTCAGATGATGCTAATACTGCTCTAGTCGGTGCATACCATGAAGATGATAGTGGTACAACTGATAACGGTGCGGCTTATGTGTTTATCCGAAGTGGCAGCACTTGGACACAGCAGGCCAAATTGCTGGCGAACGACAAAGCAACAGATGATTGGTTCGGCTTTTCAGTATCTCTGTCCATAGATGGAAATACAGCACTCATAGGGGCATATCTTGAGGATGACAGTGGTACAACACGCAGTGGGGCGGCTTATGTGTTCACCCGAAGTGGTAGCACTTGGACACAACAGGCAAAACTACTGGCAAATGACAAAGCGGATAACGAACAATTCGGCGTTAAAGTTGCGCTTTCAGATGATGGGAATACTACATTGATCGGAGCATATGGTGAAAGCGACAGCGGAACAAGTGGAAATGGCGCGGCTTACGTATTTACCCGAAGTGGTAACACTTGGACACAGCAAGCAAAATTGCTAGCAAATGATAAAGTAACAGAGGATAACTTTGGTTTATCCGTTGCGTTAGCAAGCAATGGAAATACGGCTTTAATTGGAGCGCCGTTTGAAGATGATAGTGGTACTGATAATAATGGCGCGGCATATATATTTACTCGTAGCGGAAGCACCTGGACACAACAAGCAAAACTGCTGGCAAATGATAAAGCATCTACAGATTGGTTTGCGTGGTCAGCATCTATCGCGGGTAATGGCGACACTGCAATAATTGGCGCAAATTACGAAGATGATAGCGGCACAGATACTAATGGTGCAGCTTATATTTTTATTCGTAATGGGACAACTTGGACACAGCAGGCAAAATTATTGGCAAGCGACAAGGCAAATAGTGACGAGTTTGGTCACTCTGTAGGCTTATCAGCAGATGGAAATATAGCCGCCGTTGGGACTTATCTGAAAGACGATAGTGGGACAACAAACAGCGGAGCAATCTATATTTTCGGGCGTAGCGGAAGCACTTGGACGCAACAAGAAAAACTCTTGGCAAGCGATAAAGCGGATGAAGATAGGCTTGGTTATGCTCTATCCCTGTCGGCAGACGGGAAAACTGTGTTAGGCGGCGCGTACAACGAATCCGATAGCGGAACAACAAACAACGGTGCAGCCTATATTTTCAACAATCCCGTTTTGCGTATAGACACTTTCGGCATCTACCGCCCATCCAATCAGACCTACTATCTCCGCAACAGCAACACCACCGGCGGACCAGATATTACAGTCCAGTATGGCTATCTGTGTAGCGGGAATCCATGCACTTACCCAATCGTTGGCGACTGGAACGGCGATGGCATAGATACGATTGGCCTGTATGACCAGACAACAGGTGTATTCCTGCTGCGGGACGCCAATGTCCCCGGCGCTCCAAACTATTCCTTTGTCCTCGGTAATCCAAATGATCAACCAATGGCGGGGCGCTGGACATCCGATATGGCGCACGATGGAGCAGGCGTATTCCGTCCCTCGAATGGCATTCTTTATTTGAAGAAAAATCTGACGACTGGCTTTTCGGACTATTTCGCGGTGATGGGCAACCCCGGCGATGTTGGTCTGGCGGGCGATTGGAATGGCGATGGGCTGGATAGTGTCGGTGTATATCGCCCGTCGCAGTCACACTTTTATATGACGAATAACAATCAGCCGAGTGGAATCACATTCTCCGATCTGGATTTCCTCTATGGGGACGGTTCGCAAGACAAGCCCTTTGTTGGCGACTGGACGGGCGATGGCATCTCCAGGCCGGGTGTATTCCGAAATGGCTTTGTGATGTTACGTAATTCCCTGACGGGGGGCGCACCAGATTTGATATTCCTATTTGGCGGTGCTACGGGCGATATGCCGCTGGCGGGCAAATGGGTAGCGGGGAGTCAACCACCGAACGCACGAAATGTGATTCTGCCGGGTGCGCCGTTTGTGAACCCGGATGACGCCGGGCGCGCTGACTAACCTATACATTAACACCGGGCGCAGGAATAACTGCGCCCAAACCCCCCATTCTTCCTATTCACAATTTATAAATGTTTCGTTAAAATCGCAATCGGTTCATTTTTTGAAATCATAAAACCCCGCTGCTCCTCTCTATGAACCATATTTTCATGAAAATCAGGGTAATTTAGTATGACTTCTAAAGCTGGGAAAGTTTGGATTCATTGCGTCGTTTTCGTTGCGATGTGTGTGTTTGTGGTTGGTATGACGCTTAGTATCAAACCCGCTTCTGCCTCATCTACCAATGGATATTATGCTACACCAACCGCCAGCGTGTCCCCGGATGGCCCCTCGGTTTGTCCGATTGAGAAACCGGGGCAAAATGGGCCGATGTTGCCTTGTGAAACCATCTGCCCTGTGATCATGGACGAATTTGGTGTACCCCGACAACTGCCGTGTGAAACGGAGTTTTTCCCGTCGGACACACCGGAACCAACATTTACCCCAACACGGACGGCGACACGGACGCCAACGCGAACAGCCACACGGACGCCAACGCGAACCAATACAAGCACGCCTGTACCAATCACAGATCATATTGGCGTCTATCGTCCATCCAACCAGACATTCTATCTGCGCAACAGCAATACAACGGGCGCACCGGATATTACGGTTCAATATGGCTATCTCTGCGGTTCCATCGTCTGCAACTACCCGGTTGTCGGGGACTGGGATGGGGACGGCGTAGACTCTATCGGCATCTATGATCAGCTACAGGGCGTGTTCCTGCTCCGTGACAGCAACATTCCCGGCGTTCCTAACTACTCCTTTGTATTGGGCAATCCAAACGATCAACCTATGGCCGGGCGTTGGACATCGGACATGACGCATGATGGCGTTGGTGTGTTCCGCGCCTCGAACGGGATTCTTTATCTGAAGAAATCGCTGGTCACAGGCTTTTCGGACTTTTTCGCAGTCATGGGTAACCCCAGCGATCTGGGTGTTGCAGGCGACTGGAATAACGATGGTCTGGTCAGTGTTGGCGTCTATCGCCCCGGTGTGTCACGTTTCTACGTCACCAACAACAATCAACCCAGTGGAATCACTTTTTCCGAGCTGGATTTCCCTTATGGCGATGGCGCACAGGATAAGGCATTTGTTGGTGACTGGATAGGGGATGGCGCTGGAAGGGTTGCTGTTTTCCGCAATGGCCTCGTGATGTTCCGTAACTCGCTCACAGGTGGCGCACCAGACCTGACCTTCTCATTTGGCGGCGCAGGTGATATACCGTTGGCGGGCAAATGGGCGACAGGCGTACAACCGCCGAACGTGCAGAATGTGGTAGTTGCACCCGGTCTGCCGCCTGTAAATAGTGGAGCGGACGTAGGCGGCGCTGATTAATATTTCACCCCACCCCTGTCCCCTCCCCGCAAACAGGAGAGGGGAACCGGAAACATAACGTTGCCAATTCTGTCGAAGGGTTTGCTTGCTGAAATATTGAAATAGCTGATTTGATAACGGCGCTGAATGACAAAGTTCTCAGCGCTGTTTGATTTGGTCGGAATGCCGAAATCCGTTGACGATTTGGCGTAGAGTCCCTATAATCATAACCTAACGCTTGTTAGGCAAAAACTGTTCAATGCTATGACAAATACGATCACCCTCAGCCGCCGCGATCAGATTCGCATCGCCGCTGAAAAACTCTTCCGCACACGCGGCTACCTTGCAACCTCCATGCGGCATATCGCAAGCGAAATGGAACTTTCTGGCGGGGGGAGCCTGTATGCTCACATCACAGGCAAGGAAGAACTGCTCTGGCAAATCTCCAAAGATGCCATTGACGCCTTCAAGGAAGCCCAGGATCAGATATTCAAACTGGACGTTTCCCCTGTCGAAAAACTGCGCGCTGCGATGATGTCCCATGTGCATGTGATTATCCAGCATCTGGACGCCGCAGCAGTCTATTTCGATGAATGGCGACACCTGAGTGAGCCGCGCCTGAGTGAGTTTATCCAGCGTCGTGATGAATACGAAGCGAATTTCCAGAAATTGATTCGTCAGGGGATTGCATCGAAAGCGCTTTCCGCCGGAGACGAACGTTTCATCACGTTATTTGTGCTTGGATCATTGAACGCGATTCGCCGCTGGTATCGTCCCGATGGCCGATTGAACGCCGATCAGGTTGCGGAAATGATGGCGGATACGGTATTGTCTGGCCTCTTGCGTCGCTAGTAGTGAGAAATGATGACTGATTATCAAGCCTTTCAGGAATTATCACCGACAACGCTTGCCGATGTTTTAACACGCGAACAGGTGATGAATGTCAGCATCCGACCGCTGTGGTCGGGGATGCCGCGCGTCGCTGGCCCAGCTTATACCGTGCGATGCGCTCCCGGCGATAACCTGATGCTGCACGCGGCAATTCATCGCGCTCCGGCGGGTTCGGTGATAGTGGTGGAGGCAGGTGATTCGGATTACGCGGTGGCAGGCGGAAATGTTTGCGCTGTTGCACAGAAACGCGGAATTGCTGCATTTGTGATAGATGGATTGATTCGTGATTTGACTGAAGTACGTGAAAATCGCTTTCCGGTGTTTGCGCGTGGTGTAATTCCTATTCCCGGCGGGAAAAATATTATTGATGTCCTCAATAATGCGCGCGTGCGTTGTGGCGGGGTGCTGGTTGCGCCGAGCGATATTGTAGTTGCGGACGAAGAAGGTATAGTGGTTGTGCCATTCCTCCGGCGAAACGAAGTTCTCAAGGCTGCGCAGGAACGCGCCGCGAAAGATGCTGCCGAGACACTTGAGGAATGGGAGACTGCACACGAACTCCGCATTGATGAAATCCTGCGCAAAAAAGGCTTTACGGGCTAGATGTCAGGATTCAACAAATTTGCCCTAAGCGCATTTTGAATTTCTATTCTTCTCTCCTGTTCCTTTATTTCTCGCTGCTTTTCTAAAATTAACTGCTTTTTCCTTTCTTGGTTCTGCCTTTCAATTTCTTCAACATAAGATTGATTAGTGTCTTTTATCCATTGTTTTAGCGCATTCTGCATCAACACCGCATCGGCTGTAGAAATTTCTGTTCTAAATATTTCTTGTATGGAAATTGATATGATCGTTGGCTCATAAAAATCAAAATTTTGAGGGTGAATTCCAATTGATACAGGGTGTGTAACTCTTATATTCTGGAATAATCTTATCCACGTACTATTTAACTCTTGAGATACAGTGAAAGAGTATCTTTGGTTTTCATAGGTTGCGCCAACCAAATGCGGCGCATCAACTATCAAACGATCATCCAATTCTACTGCGGGAATGACTTGTTGTTTTAACTCGCTCAGTTTTTGCCTCTCGGCAAACTCATTCCCACGCGCTCTAAGGATCATTTTTACTTCTTCGATGTTTTTAGGGCGGTTTTCAGGAGATTGTGAAATCATCTTGGCGATCAAATCATCCAAATAGGAAAATTGTGCATCCACAGATTCCACTGTTTTGTAATTTGTCCCGTGCGGAACATCTCCGGTAAACATTTCATTTAAAATCAATCCAAGTGCAAATATGTCGGCTCGTTGATCTACTGCTTTGTTAGGCTCTCTTTGTTCAGGCGCAGCATATCGGTAATTAGCAAGTCGTTCATTTTTATTCGTCTCAATAGACGTGGCTAATTGTTCTTCCCCAAAGTGTGATATACCAAAATCGGCTATAACCAGTTGTGGTTCAGTTCCTTGTTCTAGATAAAGAACATTTTCTGGTTTCAAATCACGATGAATTACTCCTTGAAGATGGGCTGCCTCTACCCCATCTAGCATCTGTACAAAATAAGGAAGTATTCTATCTCTTGGAATTCCACCAGCCATTAACTGCTTGAGTGAACCAGAATAGATGTCCATAACGTAAAATGGCATCATTGTGCCATCCACATTGAATAGACCATGATCCAATACGGTCACAATGTGTTTGTGGGAATTTTTTTGACAAAAACCTATCTCGTTCTTAAAGCGCTTTCTCTTCTTTGTGTTATTTTCAGTCAACAATTTTATCGCATAGTTTTTTCCTTCATCGTCAACTACCTTAAAAACATTTCCATTACCACCTTGACCAATAGTTGAAATTTCCCTATACGATTTAAAGGTGGTTTCAAATACTTTCTTTGAACTTGGCACTGTTACATAGCTCCGTTTTTATGTTTGTTCAGTTTACACTAAATCCTCATAGTTGAAAAGAAATTTGTTTATCCGCCGCCCATCCGCCGCACCAGCCAGCGCGAGAGCAACTCAATAAAAATTTCCTGTAAGGCAAGCAGCACAATAAGAATTGCCAACCCCGACCAGACAGTGCGCCCGCTAGTCACAATTCCCGTCATGCCGAAAAACAACGCAGGGCCGGTATCAATCAGCTTGCCTCCACCCAGCAAAACCATAATGACGTAGGTAAACGTGGTGCGTACAAACACAAACAATAATCCCAGCGCGACTGCTCCCGACATCGCCAGCGACCATGAACCCGCTATGAACGATGACAGCAACCCCAACAGGCCAGAAAATACAAACACCTGCATCCGTTCATAGATAAATAAAAGGATAGTCAGACCCATCACCAGCAACGGAATTGGACCGCGCTCCTGTCGCAACATCGTACCAATCTGACTGGTGATTGCCAGCATCGGGAAGAGTTGCAAGCCCATCGCCGTGACAATGAAACGTTGCTGCCGCGATAGGCCAACAACCAGTTTTGCCAGTAGCAAATCGATGCGAGCAATCGGCGTGATGAGCAGGAGCATCCATGTCTGCGCGTCTTTTTCCCATGCAATCGCACCACCACCAGAGAGCGCCACCAATACAGGCCACAGTAGCAGAAAGAGGATAGCACCGCCTGCTATCACGATCCCAACCATAGGAATGAAAATGGTCACGGAGAGCATCAGGAAGGATACGCGCGAAACATTCAGGACTTCCATCACGACGCCGATCAACAGGAGAGCTAGCCCAACCTGCCAGATACGACGCTGAAGGAGGCGAAAATGTTTCTGGTAGTCTTCCCAACGGGGGGTATGCTGCCGCTCCATACGTATCAATGGATGACGCGGCAGGTTATCAAAGTGCCAAAGGCGGGCTATGATGCGGAAAGTGTTCACACCGGGTTATTCTACCCGTTACCAGTGGCTTCTCCCAGGTGCAAAACAATCCATTTGTACGAAATGCGCAAAATCACTTCCCGAATAATCGGAGTAATAACCAATATGGCGAGTGCAACCAGAGGTAATTTGGAAAATGCCATTGCAACCGAGGTCGTCGGCCCGGTTGCCAGGAGGATCAAAACGCCTTGTGGCGGGGGAGTCGGGTTGAACTGCGCAGCAGCCATCATAAGCACGGTGAAGAACAAGCGCCCCAGCAGCAACCCCAGACTGATCATCAGGGCGATCACGCTGGCATTCTGGCGCGATTCGGAAAACATGGAGGCGGCAAGGCCAATCACGCTGGCCGTTGTATAGTCCTGAAACCGCGCAATCGCAAACTGTATCGTTGCCACGAACGAAAGCAGGAGCGTAACCCACGTTGGTACATCGGCAGCGATTTTCTCTGATTGTGCGATGACGAGCAGAAACACCAGCGCGACAAATATGCCTTGTACCCATAGCAATAATTCTGTGGGACGGTTGAGCCAGCGCAATGCGGAGGCAAGTTTGGCGGTCAGCAGATCGCCCCAATCCATCGGCGTCGTCAGCAATGCTGCCCAGGTACGCTTTTCCCGTTCGCGCACAATCGTATCGCTGGCGAGGACGGCAATCGCAATAGGCCAGAGAAATGTCAGCACAAATAGCCCGATCAGAAAAATTCCACCGAAGGAGAGGCAAAGCGTTTGCAGCAGAAGGGTGGAAAGCGCCCATGATAGCGCCTGATCGGTCACAATGCGGACGCCAATCACAACCAGCGTGATGAATCCGATAAAGAACGTCAGGCGTACAGCGCGAGTGAACCAGATATCCAGCGGGAGGTTTTGCCAGGGCGGGCCTTTTCGCTGGTCATGCCGATAGACAGGGCTAATTGGCTGGTTCCAATGTTTATAAATCGTGGTGATGAGTTCGAAAGTTCCCATAGCGTCTATAGTACCTTGCGAACTCCAAAAATGTTCAGATTAGCCCAAACGAGGCAGTACAACCGCCGCGATCAGGATGACGACGAACAAACTGGCAAGCAGCAAACCGAGCGAACGGAGTTCCCGCCAGACGTATCTATATTCTTCCCTGAGTTCGGCAAGCGTTGGCACGCGCGTCGATTTGGCAAAACTCGCGGCACGTTTGGGTTGAACCTTCGGCGCTGCCGGGGCTGTTGATTTAGTGGTTGTTACGGGTGCAACGATGCTGCCTGCATCGTCCTTCAACTCGGCACGTGCGCGTTCAAGCGTCTCCGCAGGGACGTTATAGCGCTTGTTGCCGCCTTTTTTTGTTGTATTACGAGGCATGATTTCCTTCTCTGACTTAAGATGATTCCAGTTCGCCGTAGACGATGTAGCGATGCGTATCTACCCGATAGGGGTGACAGGTGATCAGGGTGATCTGCGCGACATTGCGCTGGGTGTTATCCAGCACGCGCACCTCGGTAGGCAGAACGATTTCATGCCCACGCACCACATACACAACTTCACGACTTTGCGTCCTGACATAGATTTTATCACCTGGTTTGAGCTTTTCCAGGTCTTTAAAAATTTCGCCAAAAACGTCATTATGGGCGGTTAATACAAAATTGCCACGCTCTGCCGGGTTTGCACTCCCCGGATGATGCCCAACACCGCGTTTCAGTTCTTCCCAGCCG
>CAYSOC010000011.1:0-70859 GCA_964432445.1 uncultured Anaerolineaceae bacterium | reverse complement strand
CCCAATAAACCCCACCCTAAATCCCTCCCCGCAGGCGAGGAGGGACTTCCAAACCCGCGCGACTTGGCTCCCTTTCCCTGCTGGCGGGGAAAGGGCAGGGGATAGGGGTCAATCCCTTTCTGAAAGTCTCTGACAGGAATCATACAAATTTGATAGAGACCCGCGTTTCCAACTCTATCTTTGAGTTTAGACCTCGGCTTCAGCCGGGGGCATATGTTGAGTTTATTCCTCGGACTCTTCCGCGAGAATATCTTCAATCGGGCGATTGATCTTCTTCCATAGGCGTGCAAGCGAGACTATGAACAACAGCGTCATTGTGATTGCCGAAGCGAGACACCACATGCACCAGGCATGAATGACAAAGGCTTCGATTGCAGTCAGGTATCCTGAGAATAGGAATCCAAATAGCGTCATCCCAAAGACAAGCTGAATACCATACTTTGTGAAAAACGCATTGCGCCCTTCGAGCAACAACACTGCAAAAATTGCCAGATTGCCTGCCAATCCAATAAATTGAACGGGAATACCAGCTACTTTCGAGTAAACGGTACTTTGAACAAGATCACACTGAAATGTGCTGTTTTCAGGACACACAACTTCGGTGTTGAACACTTTCGTATATACAAGATAGCCAGAAATCACCAGTCCAACGATGTTAAGCACAAGGGCGATGATTTTGAGCCAATCGCGGCGCACAGATGCGGCGGCATCATTTTTTTTCTTTTTGGGTACAGTGATTGTGGTCATACAATAAACTCCTTACAGTACGCGAACCTGCAAACGTGTCCCGGTGGGGACTTCGGTCATGCCTTCGGGGATGACCAATAATCCGTCAGCCTTCACCAGCGAACTCAACGCGCCGGAACTCTGCGTCCCGGTCTGGCGTGCCATCCATAGATCATTGCGCTTTTCGAGCAATACGCGCACAAAAGATCGGCGTCCATCGCTGGTCATCGGCTCGGCAGTGATCGCTTCCTCATATTGTACCATCCAATCGCGCCCAGACATTTTCAAGATGGCTGGACGCCCGAACAGTTCAAACGTGACAAAAGCGCTCACTGGATTACCGGGCAACCCCAGATAGGGTACACCGCAGACGTTCCCAAATGCAACAGGTTTACCCGGACGAAGATTAACCTTCCAGAAGTGTAATGCGCCAAGCCGTTCTACAACGGTTCTCATCACATCGAACGCGCCGACAGAAACGCCCGCCGAACTCAGGATCAAATCGGCTTTGGCATCAATCGCCATGCGTAATTTAGCCTCTACGTCGGCTTCGGTGTCACTGGCAATGCCGAGATCAAGCACCATCGCGCCGAGGTCGCGTATCTGTGCCGCCAGCATCACGGCGTTGGAGTTGCGAATTTTGCCCGTCGTGAGCGCTTCCGGTGGCGCATCATAGGGGATTAATTCGTCGCCACTGGAAAGGATCGCAATACGCGGACGCCGAATCGTGCTGATTTGTGAAATACCGAGTGCTGCCAGCATCCCAATATCGGGGGAACGCAATACGCGCCCCGCACCGAGGATGATCTCGCCGTGTCGTAAATCTTCCCCGATCTGCCGGATATAATCCCCGCGCTTGACGGGCTTCACAACCTGTATTGTTTCCGGCAATGCCTGATCCATCCGGGTCAGGTTGGTTTGCTCGAAGGGAATCACGGCATCTGCACCAGAAGGGAGCATTGCCCCTGTCATGATACGTGACGCCTGACCTTTGGCTACCGTCTGTGCTGGAATTTTTCCGGCGGGAATATCTTCAATGATAGTTAGTGTGATCGGAAAATCGTCTACCAGATCGTCGGTGCGAAGTGCAAAGCCGTCCATGCTGCTATTCGGAAACGGGGGTAAGTCGAGCGAGGCCGTTATATTTTCGGCAAGGACACAACCTGCCGCTTCTGCAATCGGGATCGATTCCGGGTCAAGCCGACCAAACGCGGTCAGAAGTTGTTCAAGAGCCTGTTCAACGCTGTACATAGGTTTTCGATTTCATTTTTGTTGATTATATCTGGTTAGCACGCTTGAATCCGCGTCTCCTTACGGCAGGTTCCAAACTGGTGACAAAATTCATTCCAGCCCATAGTAATAGTTTGTGTGTTATAGTCTCCGGTCAGTCTCAAATTATTCTGTTGCTCTCTCGTAGGAGACCTAAACATGGCTGAAGACAAAAATATTCGTCGTGCGTTAGGAGACGTTGCAGCACAGCAACTCGCCAACGTTACCAAAACATCTCCCCAACTTTCGATTATTACTCCTCGCTGGCTGGTTCATCTATTACAGTGGGTTCCCGTCGAATCTGGTATCTATCGCGTGAACAAAGTCAAAGACCCCGGCACTGTCGAGGTTGCCTGTGGCGATCAGGCCGAAAAGGAATTGCCGGATACTTATGTAGATTATGTGGAGAAGCCGCGTGAGTATCATCTGAATACGGTGACGACCATCCTGGACGTACATACGCGCATCTCCGACCTGTATAGTTCCCCCTTCGATCAGATCAAGGAACAACTCCGGTTGACTATCGAGACGATCAAGGAGAAGCAGGAAGGCGAACTGATCAACAATGCTGACTACGGTTTGCTTGCCAATGTTGACAAGAGCCAGCGCATTTCTACCCGTACCGGTGCGCCACAACCCGACGATATGGACGAACTGATTTCCAAAGTCTGGAAAGAACCAGCCTTCTTCCTGACACATCCATCAGGAATCGCGGCATTTGGGCGCGAATGCACACGACGCGGCGTCCCTCCCCCAACCGTAAGCCTGTTCGGTTCACAATTCCTGACATGGCGCGGTTTGCCCCTGATTCCATCGGATAAAGTTCCTGTCGAAAACAACAAGACCAAAATTCTGCTGTTGCGTGTTGGTGAGAAGCGACAGGGTGTGGTTGGTCTATATCAGCCCGGTCTGGTGGGCGAGCAAAGCCCCGGCCTCTCGGTGCGCTTCATGGGAATCGGGCGCAATGCGATTTCTTCCTACCTCATTTCGTTGTACTGCTCACTGGCGGTATTGACCGAAGACGCGCTTGCTGTACTCGATAACGTTGAGGTAAATAAGTATCATGACTATAAAGACTCCTACAAGTAGTGATCCCGAAGGGGCAGCAGGTTCGTTCGGAGTTCCCGACGAGAGCCTGCTGGCACAACTGGCGAGCGAATTTTTCAGGATGTTGCCCAATGGTGCAAACAGCCCCGCGTTGAATGTGCCATCGACGCCGAACCCGGCGGGCGCGGGCATTCCGTCGACGCCAAAACTCGTGCCAACTGCTGTCACGCCGCACGGTGTCCCGGATACGGCCCACGAAAGCACGCCCGGTCAAAGCGTGCGCAGCAGCGGAGCAGCATTGGGTGTACCAGAGCCATATGCGGCGAGTCTGCCAAAAGTCGATCCTGCCCCTGCACCATCATCAGCTTCCCCGTTTTATTTTCTGGCAGAAGCCAATGCCTATCTAACGCCTGTACCGCCGACTGTACCCATGCCAGGAGATCGGGTTACGGCGCAACCCGGTGGTCTGCCCGGTGGGGATGAACTCAGTCGCCTGTTGGCAAGCATTTCGCTGGGAATCACGCACGATGAAATCCCGGCTTCGCCAGCCAATACGGTTGATCCCAATCAGCAGTTCTATTTTATCGATCCAGCGGGGACGCACACCGGGCATGTTCCCGCGCTCCAACGGGAAAAGCAGACGCCCTATGATGTTCATGCCATACGACGCGATTTCCCTATCCTGCATCAAAAGGTGCATGGCAAGCAGTTGATCTGGCTGGATAGCGCCGCGACCAGTCAGAAGCCGCAAGCGGTCATTGATGCCGAATCCTATTTCTACGAGCATGATAACTCGAATATTCACCGGGCGGCTCATGCCCTCGCTGCGCGCGCCACCGACGCCTACGAAGGCGCACGGAAGAAAGTTCAGCACTTTCTCGGCGCAGCGCAAGTTGAAGAGATTATCTTTGTGCGTGGCGCAACCGAAGGCGTCAACCTGATCGCGCAAACGTGCGGACGCCAGCGCATCGGGCCCGGCGACGAAATCATCCTGACCACAATGGAGCATCACGCCAATATTGTCCCCTGGCAATTTCTGGCGAAGGAAAAAGGCGCGACGTTGAAGGTCGTCCCGATCAATGATCGCGGCGAAGTCCTGCTGGATGAGTATGCAAAGCTGCTCAGTCCGCGAACCAAAATTGTGGCGTTGGCGCATGTCTCCAATACATTGGGAACGGTTGTGCCTGTCGAACTGATGACACGCATGGCACGACAGGTTGGCGCAATCGTCGTGATCGATGGCGCGCAGTCTGTGCCGCATCTCCGCATCAACGTTCGGGCAATTGATTGTGACTTCTTCGTCTTTTCTGGTCACAAGCTGTTTGCGCCCACAGGGATCGGGATTGTCTATGGCAAGAAAGCCCTCCTGGACGGAATGCAGCCCTGGCAGGGTGGCGGCAACATGATCGATCAGGTTACCTTCGAGCATACGACGTTCAATCAGGTTCCATATAAGTTCGAGGCTGGTACAGGTAATATCGCGGGTGCGGTAGGGCTTGGCGCTGCCATCGACTATCTGAACCGGATCGGCTTTGAAGCAGCATCACAATATGAAGATGGGCTACTCGCCTATGCGACAGAACGACTCGCAGCGATTCCGGGGATTCGCTTCTATGGAACGGCTGCGCATAAGGTCGGGACGCTCTCGTTCAATCTGGATGGGATCAAGCCCGAAGAGGTCGGCAAGTTTCTGGATCGGGAAGGGATCGCGGTACGTGCGGGACATCACTGCGCGCAACCGACGATGCAGCGTTTCGGCGTGACCGGAATGGTGCGTCCTTCACTGGCGTTCTACAACACCTATGAGGAAATGGACGCTCTTGCTGTAGCGGTCTATAAGGCAAGAAGAACCCTGTAGCAATAATCAGACTTGGCGCTGAAGCACCGGGCTAAACCCAAAGATGAAGCGACTGTCCGAGAGGGAATGAATGTCTACCGAACGCTGACAGCATTCTCGCATGTTCGATAAAACCCAATGCTTACAGTTCTATCTTTGAGTTTAGCCCTCGGCTTTAGCCGGGGGTTTTATGCCAAAATTCGGGTCAAGAGGATGGTTTTCAGGACGGGTGAGGCTTGCCTCACCCGTTGGTGCAATTACCAACAATGCAGGTTAATCTGCGTTGCTGTTATCCTCGATGTTCGATCCGTTGCCAGATTGACCACCAACAATAACAATTCGTGCATTTGGACTGCTGGCAGCAACCCACTTTCCTGCAATCGGATAGCTATCGGCTGACCCAAACGCAAATACGTTGTCGGAGCCTGTGGTGGCGTTTGCGCTATGGAGGACGAAAACGCCGGAGTTAGTGAAGTAGCCCACTGTGCTGGTTGTGTCGCCATTCCAGTCGCCAATCACCGGGCGCTCCGTGCCGATAGTCCATGCAAAGTCGATGTCACTGAAGGTGATGCCACTTGGTTGGCTGTTATTGGTCATGTACCATGTCAGATTACTTGAACGGTAGATGCCGATACTGTCGAATCCGTTGCCATCGAAATCGCCGCCGTAGCCTTGATCGCCAGGATTGCCAAAGATAGCGAAGTAGTCGCTGAACCCTGTCGTCAGGTTGTCCTTCTGGTAGAGGATGCCGTTGCTGTTGCGATAGACGCCGACACCATCATGAGTCGCTCCCGCTGTCCACTTGCCCGCGAAGGGTGTATCGCCCGGATTGCCGAACACAAGTGTGTACGAAACAGTTGGAGCGGTATTGGAATCGCTCAGGAAGTAGACACCCGTCGTTCCACGATAGACACCGATAGTATCCACACCATCGCCATCCCAGTCGCCTGCAACTGGCAAGTCGGACGCATCGCCGCCAAACAAGGCACTTATATCTACCGAACCAGCACTGTTGCTATTCCGTAGACTGAACACGCCGTTCTTATAGACACCGATGGTATCGGGACGTGGTATTGGCGTGCTGGTGTTGGTCGGTGTATTGGTGCGGCTTGGCGTGATTGTTGGAGTGTTAGTACGGCTTGGCGTAAACGTCAACGTGCTGGTTAGCGTTGCTGTTGCCGTGTTCGTCGATGTATTCGTTGGTGTCCTGGTCAGCGTTGGCGTAAATGTAAGCGTACTCGTCGGTGTAAACGTCAACGTTGCCGTGTTGGTTGGCGTGAACGTGAGTGTCGCTGTTGCTGTACTGGTCAACGTATTGGTCGGCGTATTGGTCAGGGTTGGCGTGAACGTTGCCGTAAAGGTGGCTGTATTGCTCGGTGTGAGGGTGTTGGTCGGTGTATCCGTCGGCGGAACTGTACCTGTCGGCGTGTTAGACGGGGTGAATGTTGCCGTGCTGGTATTTGATGGCGTGAATGTGCTGGTTGCCGTATTGGTCGGCGTGTTGGTGCGTGTTGGCGTCCTTGTTGCTGTGTTCGTTGGCGTGTTGGTGCGCGTAGGTGTATTTGATGCTGTGCTGGTGGGGGTGTTGGTTGGCAAACCACAGGTAGCCCCAGGTGTTATTGTTCCCGGCCCGCTGATCCGGTCCGTAAATGTACCCGTCATGCCACTGAAATACGTTGTCGAAATCAGGATATATTGTGTGCCAGCCGTCAGGTTATCTGTCATTTTTGGCAGGCTACCCACACCTCCATCATCCATTGCATCTATTGCGTTGGTCAACGGTGAGGCTGGATTGAACGAAGTCTGATAGAGAGCGTAATGTCCATCGTCTGAGGTAGTTCCTACGGTGAAATTACCTGCCGTCATCTCCATTACATACGTACCCGTAACAGAGACAGTGAAGGGCAATGCACGATAATAAAACTGATTTGGTTCTACCGAGGTTGGTGGTTTGCCTTCTCGCGGACGCTGGAATGTTGGTGATGCTCCCGTAATCCCGCCAATACAGACTAACGGTGCGCTGGTACTTGTCGCAGTGGGGGTATTGGTACGTGTAGCGGTGTTGGTAGGCGTGTTGGTGCGTGTGGCGGTGGGTGTATTCGTTGCCGTACTGGTGCGCGTCGCCGTGCTGGTGGGCGTACTTGTCGGGATCGAATTCAGGGCGCTATCCAGCTTGATGCGCGATTTGGTAAATCCGCTATTTGTGATCGAAACACCTGTACTTTGCAAAATCGTCAGGATTTCACTGACTGTGCCAGCAGGCTTCTTCTGGCGCAGTGTCGCCCACGCTCCAGTAACATGGGGCGTTGCCATTGATGTTCCATCATAGTTTGCGTAGGTGCTATTTGGAATTGATGAATCGATGTTATCACCGGGCGCATACAAGCTCATGATACTTGCACGATTGGAGAAGGATGCGACTCCATCGGCATCGGTTGTTGCACTGACGCTGACGGATGTCGAAATACATGCCGGTGCGCTGATCCCCGTAGTAGAACCAGCGTTTCCAGTAGCAATTACAGTGGCAACGTTATTGGAACGCAGATTATCGATTGCGGATTTACGTGAATCTGTGTCACATGCCGCACTATATAATGTGCTGCCGCCGAGACTCATATTCGCCGATGCAATCTGATACGTTCCTGTCAGCGTATTCAGATATTGCAAGGCTGCAAGTTGATCGCTGGTGAAGGTGAAGGCACAAGGCGACGAATAACCTGAATTGGTACAGGTTGTTCCTGTAAACTGTGAGAACACCTGCAAGGCGATAATACTCGCATTGCGTGCCACACCTTCATACCCCGGCCCACCACTGTAGTTCTTTCCGGCAGCAATACCCGCGACATGCGTGCCGTGTGTACAACCATCAGTAGTCGTTGGACAGTTAACGCCAGCGCCTGTACCGCTTTGCCCAGGATTGCTGCCAGAAGTTGATTGTCCATTTGGACATACCGTTGTAGAGCCATTGGCCGCACTGGTTGTCGAAAAACAGGCTTCTGCTACGGTGCGTCCTGTCAGAAACGGGTGACTGGTTTGCACACCGGTATCCAGGATAGCAACAGCCCAGCCCGCCCCATCGTAGCCAGCAGCAATCGCATTGGAAAGACCAATGACGTTCCCGCTGCTGACATCGGAAGGTGGAACCGGAATATCTTCCTCTATGTACAACACATCGGTAGAAGCGGTCAGGAAGCTGATAACACCAGCATCACCATAAAAAGCAACAATCGGAAATTGATCATAGGCAGCGATCAAATCATAATTCAATCCGCTCAACGTGGAAAAAAAGCGATTCTGCGCCTGTTTAATCGTGGCACGCTGGGCGAGTTGGGCTGTATTCGCCAGATTTCCTTCCGGCTGAAAGCTGGTATTCAAGGTAATAATCAGACGCAGCTTGCCATTTTTCTGCGCCTTTGCGAGCAGATCGCTGAAGCGACCAGTTTGTCGCAATGTAGCGGCCTGTGTTGGAATGGTTGTTCCAATTATCATGAATGACAGCATCGTAATCAGGATGCTCCAGACGATGAGGGAACGATAGCGAGTTTCGGGGCGTACCATCTCTAAATGCCTCTTGAGTTTGACCGAATCTATCGAATGTGTTGGTTTTGGCTATCTGAATATGTGAGGTGAGTCCAGCCTGCATAGGCTGGACTCAGACCTATAAGGGTAATCTGCTAGTCTCCGTTGCCGCCCTCATTCGGGTTTGTACGGTTGCCAGATTGAATGGGGACAAAGACGCTACCCGGATGCGGCTGGCTGGAAGCCACCCACTTGCCTGCAATTGGATAGCCATTCGCTGGTCCGAAGGGGAATACGTTGTCGCTGCCTGCGCTGGCATTCGTGCTGTGCAGATCGAACACGCCAGAGGTTGTAAAGTAACCCACTGTGCTGGTCAGATCAGCGTTCCAGTCACCAATCACCTGACGCGCTGTACCAATGTCCCATACAAAGTCAATGTCGCTGAAGGTGATGCCGCTGGGTTGACTGTTGTTGGTCATGTACCAGGTCAGGTTGTTCGAGCGATACACGCCGATACTGTCGAAGCCATCCGCGTTGAAGTCACCGCCAAAGCCTTGATCGCCGGGATTGCCGAAGATAGCGAAGTAATCGCTGAACCCTGTCGTCAGGTTGTCCTTCTGATACAGGATACCGTTGCTGTTGCGATAAACACCGACACCATCATGGGTCGCGCCGGAAGTCCACTTGCCCGCGAACGGCGTATCGCCCGGATTCCCGAACACAAGGGTGTACGATACGGTTGGTGTGATGTTGGAATCGCTCAGGAAGTAGACACCCGTCGTACCACGATAGACACCGACAGTATCCACGCCATCGCCATCCCAGTCTCCTGCGACTGGCAAGTCGGACGCATCGCCGCCGAATGCAACAGTAATATCGGCTCCACCCGTGCTATTGGTGTTGCGCAGGCTGAACACACCATCCTTGTACACACCGATAGTATCGGGACGTGGTATAGGCGTATTTGTCGCCGTTGGTGTTACTGTCGGTGATGAGGTAGCGGTTTGGGTAGCTGTTGACGTGGTTGTGCTTGTGCTGGTAGCTGTGTACGTGCTGGTTGGCGACAGTGTATCGCAACTTGCACCAAGCGTCACAGTTCCGGGCCCACTGATACTATCGGTGAACGTTCCAGTCGCTCCACTGGAATAGGTAGTCGTCACCAGAATGTATTGAGTGCCTGCGGTCAGATTGCGCGCCATAAATGGCATGTATCCAGGACCACTATCATCGTCTGCCTGCAAAGCATTTGTAAGAGGATTACCAGAATCGAACGACGTAGTGTATAGAACAGCGAAACCGTCATCGGAACCAAATTGATTACCAACAAACACAGCAGAGATCATCTCCAGTGTGTATGTACCAGAAACGTTTACCGTGAACGGCAAAACGCGATGGTAGTAGTTCGTGTTTGTATTGAAATAGGTTGTTGGCGGGTTGCCCTCGTTCGGACGGCGGAACGTCGGAGATGAAGCAGTGAGTGTGCCAGAACAAACCGAAATTGCAACGGGGGTGTTGGTCGGTGTCAAGGTCGCAGTAGCAGTTCGGGTCATACTCGGCGTGAAAGTTTGGGAGGGCGTAAGGGTATCGGTTGGGGTTGGCGACGGACCATCGGTATTCGTTGCTGTAGCGGTTCGGGTGTTGGTTGCGGTTCGAGTAGCTGTAGCGGTTCGGGTTGCCGTCGCTGTGTTAGTGTTGGTTGCCGTATTGCTTGGTGTCGGCGTATTGGTTGCCAGCGACAGGTCGAAAACATAGGCCGCGCCATTATCGGTTTCCGGCGCAGTGTCTTCGAGGATCGCGCCGGAAACAATCAGTGTGCCGGAAATGGCGCTTGATGCGCCGAGATTATCATCCGTTCCAGCATCGACAGCAGTCATCCGTTCAACCTCTGACCACGATGAACCACTTCCACTGAACAGATAGACAACGCCCGCTCCCAATTGACTGTCGACATTTTCCAGCGCCCCGACGACAAAGCGGTTACCGGAAATCGCAATGGTGCGCCCGAAAAAATCAATACTGTTACTATTTGAGCCTGTCAGTTGGGCTTGCTGTGTCCAGCTTGCACCACTCCCTGTAAATACATACACCGCACCTTGTTCGCCGCTACCTGGATAATCGCGCCCCTGTGCGCCGATAACGATTGTTCCACTGTCGATGGCAACGCTGCTCCCAAAGTTATCTGAGGCCACCGCGTTGCTGGCGATCAGCTTCACTGCCTGTGTCCAGACCGTGCCGCTGCGCGTGAATACATACACTGCGCCTGCATCATTCACCGCCCCTGCATTTTGCCCGACTGCTCCAATAACCGCAGTATCACCAGACAGAGATACAGACTGCCCAAAATAGTCATCCTGTCCGACATCGCTGGCACTGAGTTTGGCCTGTTCCGTCCATGTGGAACCGCTGCCCGTAAAGACGTAGGCTACTCCGTTGCGGTTGGGCGTCAGGCCGTTGTCCCAACTGTCACCGACAAGAATGGTATTGCCCGAAATCGCAATGCTCACTCCAAACCGGTTTTCCGGGCCAGGTGAACCAGGAACAAGAATTGCCTGCTCTGTCCAGACTGTGCCGCTACGGGTGAAAATGAAAACACGACCAGAGCCGGCTGCGCCGATAACCGCCGTGTCTCCACTGACCGCAACACTGTAGCCAAAGCCATTAACGTTTGACAGGGAAGGGATTAGCGTTGCCTGTAATGACCAGACGCCACCGCTGCTGACATACACATAGGCCGCACCCTGATTCGTACTTGAACCATTATCTTTATCTGGTGCGCCGACGATGATAGTATTCGCGTCCGTAGCGACACCCACGCCGAAATGTGCGTTCGTTTCCAGAACATCGGGTAACAATTTTTGCTGTTGCGCCAGAAGGAGTGGACGTGCCGAAGCAATTTCAGGCTTGAGAAAAGCAAGGCTGATCAGAAGGAAGAACGTGAAGACTGATACTACGACTGATTTTATTCGACGGGACTGCATGAATAACCTCCCCATGCTGCGATGCACCTGAATGTGACAGATAGATAGTCCATAGAAAATTGCTGTGTTTAGTATAAAGGGGTGTGCGATTTTTCCGGGAGTGCATGGCGTCACAACTTTACAGCGATACCCATGACAATTGTCATATCCGTTTGTGACAGCGATCAATGCTGGTGACCTGAACGTGTGACAATAAACAATATCAATGAGATCGTTTTCTCTGCTATGATCAGCACATGAGCAATGTGGACGAGAGAAATAATTTAACGCACTTTATCCGGGTTGCTGGCCTGCTGTGGCTGGTATATCTGTGCATCATCGCACTATTTGATTTTCTGATGCTGGCAAGCAACCTGTTCCAGCCACTTTTCCGTTTTTACTATCTGGTCAATATGGCGATTGCGGTCTGCTTTTTGCTGATCACCTCTGTGCCATTTGTCCAGCGGAAAATGGGACGGGCGTTTTTGCCATTCATCATTTTCCTGTGCCTCATTCCGCCGATGGTGAACAGCGTTCTGGTTGTTTCACTGTTGCCGCGCGGCCCGACGCTGATGGTCGAAGGTATTGCCCTCCGTACCGCGCCGATCACCGCGATTGCACTCATCCTGATGGTCTGGCAGTATCGCTTCCGGGTAACAGCGGCTGTCTTGCTGGGTACAGCAGCAGTGCGCGCGGTGTACCTGCTCTTTCAGATTGGTCCAGGTTTGCCTGCCTTTTATCCTTCCTTTCTGATCACCCTGATTTACCCGGCAAGCTATCTGACTATCGGCTATGTGATGAGCCGCCTGATCCATCAACTCCATACGCAGCAGCGCGCACTGCATGAGAGTAATAAACAACTGGCACACTATGCCAGTACGCTGGAACAGCTTTCGACGAGCCGTGAGCGCAACCGCATCGCCCGCGAATTGCACGACGTTCTGGCGCATACCCTGAGCGGTCTCAGTGTTCAGCTTGAATCGGTCAAAGCATATTGGGATGTTGACCCGAAAGCCTCGCTCACGATGGTCGAAAGGTCGCTGGAAGTCACCCGGCGTGGACTGGAAGAGACTCGCCGCGCCCTGAAAGCGCTCCGTGCCAGCCCGCTGGAGGATTTGGGATTGGCGCTGGCAATCGTGCAGATGTCGCAGGAGACAGCGACACGCGGCAATCTACGGCTCGATCTGGCGATGCCCGCCACGCTCCATCCGCTCTCCCCGGATGTAGAACAGGGCATCTATCGGATCACGCAGGAAGCACTGGCGAACGTGTTGCATCATGCCCAGGCCAATTGCCTGCAAGTATTTATGCAACAGGCCGGCGAACATCTGACCCTGAAAATTGTCGATGATGGCAAGGGTTTTGATCCCACCAGAAAGAAAAAAGATGATTCCGGGCATTTTGGGCTGGTCGGGATGAAGGAACGGGCGCTGTTGATTGGCGGCAGAATCACTATCGAAAGTGTGCTGGGGCGGGGTACGAGCATCATACTCACACTGTAGCAACAGGTTCAAGGGGACAAAACAATATGCGCGTCGTTATTTGTGATGATCAGGCGCTTATCCGCGATGGTCTGGAAATGCTGCTTCGTCTGGAAAAGGATATTGAAATTGTCGGGCTGGCGCAAGACGGCGCTGAGGCAATTGATCTGGTACGGCACACCAAACCCGATCTCGTTCTGATGGATTTGAAAATGCCGAGGATGAACGGCATCGAAGCCACGCGCCGTATTCATGCGGAGATGCCGAATATAAGAATTCTGGTGCTGACCACCTATGACGATGATGTATGGGTTTTCGATGCTATCCGCGCCGGGGCATCCGGCTACGTATTAAAGGACACACCCCGCGAAGATGTGGTCAAGGCCATTCGCGGCACAGTGGCAGGCAGAACCTATGTTGATCCTGGCGTGGCGGGCAAATTGCTCTCACAGGTTGCCAGCCAGCAAACAATGCCCGCCTCACAGATTGCGGACAAACTGACCGAACGCGAATTGGGCGTGTTGCGATTGCTGGCGCGCGGCCTGAGCAACGCAGATATAGCGGATCGGCTGGCACTTTCGGAAGGCACAGTCCGTAACTATATCAGCGCTGTGTTGACCAAACTGGATGTCAGTGACCGCACACAGGCGGCGGTGCTTGCCATCCAGCAGGGGCTGCTCGTCGATTGAGCAATTAGTCCCCATGGCCGTTTTCGGAATTTTGATTCGGACGCGGTGGGGCAGGTTGCAGAATGCCATAGACGGGTTGGGGTTGTGCAGGAATATTCCAGTATCCTGTAATTGCTTTTCCACCTACTGGACCAAACGCAAAATCTGTACAGGCGGTGTTGGCACTATTATTCTGGCAAATCTGGAATGTGCCAGAAGACATCCCTGCGTAATATTGCCCTATGGTGGAAATTCCGTCTCCGTCCCAATCCCCCGTGACAGGCTGCCCCGTACCAATGTCACGAACAAAAGCCACATCGCTGAAAGTAATGCCTGCGGGCGTGTTGTTATTACTCAGATACCATGTTTGGTTGGCGGGGCGATAGACACCGACACTATCAAAACCATCTCCATTCCAGTCGCCAGCGATGCCTTTATCGCCGGGGTTGCCGAAAACGGCGAAGAAATCATCGACCCCGGATGCCATATAACGCTTCAGGTATAAAATGCCGTTGCTGTTGCGATATACACCAATGCCATCGCGTGTAATATCTGCATCCCACCGCCCTGCCAGTGGTGCGTCGCCAGGGTTGCCAAAATTGGCGATGTAGCGCGTGTTTGGCGTCGTGTTGCTATCGCTGATGTAAAACACGCCCTCACTGCTACGATAGACACCAATGGTTGAAATACCATCCCCATTCCAATCTCCGGCAATCGGCAAATCAGAGGGATCGCCACCATAATAAATAGTGGCATCTGCTGTGCCGGGAGTATTGTTGTTGCGCAAATAAAATACACCATCTTTATAAACACCGGGAGTATCAACATATAACGGAGGGGCGCTGATCGACTGAGTTGTAAATAAATAGGCCGCCCCTGTGTAGTGTAACCCATGCTCTGATTCTGTTTGATGCTCAATCGCACTCACCAACAGCTTATTTCCATCGCCCGAAAGCGACAGATAGCTGCCAAAGTCATCATTTGCTGGATAATCCAAACTCCTGATTCTTTGCTGTTCTACCCAGCCATTTTCGTTTATAAAGACATACACTCCCAAAGGCATCATGCCAGACGTAGCGATAATACCAACTGCAACTGTATTACCGTCGCTGGATAGCGAAACTCCTTTTCCTGAAAAAGAACCACCTGTTGTATAGTCGGGACTCACTAACTTTTGTTGTTCAGTCCAGTTTCCGCTACTGCGCTTGAATATGTAGGTGTGGCCTCCATTTTCTGTAACAATCGCGGCTGTATTGCCATCATTTGAAAGGGCAAGAGAACGCCCGAACCAATAATATTGGACGTGATGGCTTGCAGTAACTTCTTGTCCCTCGCTCCATGTTGTCCCTGTACGGGTAAAGAAATAAGCCCATCCCTGATAATCATTGCTACCCGCCTTAAAAACTGCACTTACCAAGGCGACATCTCCGTTACCAGATAGCGCCACAGAAATACCGAATCGCCCACTGTTTACAGGAGCAGGATGAGGTATTGATTTTTGGAGTGTCCATGTCGATCCATTGCGTACATAAATATGCACCGCACCTGCGTAATTGTTCTCATGGGTAGCACCAAGCAGTATGGTGCTACCATCAGCCGACATAGTAGAAGTATAAGCACCGTATTGTTCGATAGTTTACTGATATTGCCAGTAGTCTCCATTCCGCACATAAACATCTGGCTTAGGGCCTACCAAAATATAAGTTCCATCCGCAGAAATCCCACCTAGTTTTCCATCATAATTCATGATGGTGTGATCGATCCGTTGATGTTCGCTCCAACGTCCATTACGCCATAGATAGATATAGGAGTGAGTTCCCTTAATGTCTTCTCCTCCCATCACGGCAACTTTACCGTCCAGCGATATTGCTACAGAACGCCCAAAGTTGGAAGGCGAATAATGATATATTTCACTTGGGACAAATCGCGCCTCTTGCCTCCATATGTTTGTATCTTCCATAGCTAGAACTGTGGAACTGGAAACAAACGATGGTATACTTATAAAGGATGTTGAAATAAGGAAACTTGCAATCAGGAAAGCAATCAGGCGGCGCAAATTTTTATCCTCTGATGTGTAACGCCCAAATTATACATGCTCCCAAAGGTATGCCAGATAAAAATATCTTCAAAATCCGTTACAACTTCAACGTTCGCAAATTCCAACAACTGCTCTCCGAAACGAACCCCCGCAAATTCACGTAATTTTCACAAACAGTAGCCCAAAAGTCGCTCATAGTTCTTCATATGATTGTGCTACAATTCACATGCCACTTGATCCAAGCAAAGTAAGGCTAACTTTATGAAACGAGTTTTCTCTGCCATTACGCGCGCCTCGCTGCGCTTTCGCTGGGTTACGATAGCCATTGTCGTGATCTCGATGATAGCGGGAGTCTGGGCAGCAACGCGCATGAATCAGGAATTGCTGCCAGACATCAGCTTTCCTCAAAGTTTCATTTTTACAACCAGCGGTGGACGCAGCGCCGAGGATATGCTCGATCTCGTCACCAAGCCACTCGAAAAAGAATTGGTCGGTGTGAAGGGCGTTGTGCCTGCCGGGTTGCAGACAACAACCAGCGGCGTTGTCGCCTTCGACATCGTGATTTATGAAAGCGGCGTCGATTCAAAGGTCATCACGAAGGACATTCAGGCTGCGATTGACAAGATCACTGCCGATGGCGTCCCGATGAACCTCAAGACGACTGCCGACCTGACCCCTGATATTGTTACCAAAATTCTGACCAAAGCGCCTTCGATGTGGAAGCACTTCGAGAGCAATCACATCCTCGCTATGCCGCCAGAGGTGTTGCAAGCCGCGCTCAAGGTCAACCCGGAATTTATCAACACGCTGGATCGCCTGACCCGCGACCAGATCGCAGCGGAACAGGTAGACGCCGCCGTCAACGGCAAGAAGCCGGAAAAGCGTGCGGTTGCCCTGCCCGGTGCGTGGGTGATGACCGACGCCAAGAAGCCGCAGATCATCAACTTCAACCTCTCCGACCTGCCTGTGATGACCGTCAGTATTTCCTCCAGCCAACTGAATGCTCCTCAACTGGCGGAACTGGTCAACAAAGAACTCAAGCCGGAAATCGAAAAGCTGGAAGGCGTCGCCAAACAGGGTGTACGCATCAGCGGCGGACAGGAAATCCCGCCGGAAGTGATGCAGGCCGCCGAAGCCGCGATTGCACGCAAGGCCAGCGCCGCTGCCGAAACACCCGCGCCGACTGCCGCGCCAACCCAGACTGCGACACCCGCCGCGACACAGCCAGCAGCACAACCAACCCCCGCCGCCACGCCCACCGTTCCGGTAGATGCGAACGGTGTTCCGCAGGTTCCGGCTTCGTGGCGCACTTTCGTGAGCGCTCCGGTTCTTAACAGCTTGCTCCGCACGCAGATCAACACCGCCGATGATTTCTTCAAGGCGACCAGCGCCGATGGCAAGACGCTCACTGCGGCAGAAGCCTTCAACCTGATTGGTGAGAAAAACGGCGTCCTGATTCGTGATTTGTCCCCTGCGATTGTGAAGTATATCGCTGGCAAGGAACCGGATTTCTTCAAGAACCTGAATGCAAAGGTCAAGACGGCGTTCTCTGCGGAAGCCTATGCTGCGTTGAGTGGTGAGCCTGTCGCTCCGGTACTCGCAGGCGCATGGACGACTCTGGTCAACCGTCCCGGCTACAAGGAAGCGAACCTTGTCAGCGTCCGCGATCTGGTCAACCTGCCCGGTGGCGCAGCGAACGCGATCAACCTGATTGTGAAGAATACACCAGCCGATTTGCAGGCATTCGCCATCCGCATTGTGAGCAGCCTCACGCCGGACGCGATCAATTATCTGGTGAAGGCCGAACCGGATTTCCTGAGCAAACTCGATCCGACAGCGCTGCGTTACCTGAGTGCCGATAGCCTGAAGACGCTTCCCGCTGATTTCATCGCAGGCTTGAAGGACGACAAACTCAAGGCCGATTTGCAGGCGATCATCGCTGATCCGACCAAAGCCGCCGTTGCCCAACTCAAGGATGATGTTGGCGCAGTCGTGATCCCCGACGATCCAAACGCGCCCAAAGTCCCCGAAAGCTGGACAACCCAACTCAAGGGCTTCGGCGTGAATGTCGTCAAGGCCGATGATCTGCTCCGCAAGCCGTTTGGCGAAACCGCTGCCGGGTTCATCAACCTGTTGGCGGCGCGTGGTGGGGCGGGATTCATGGGGCCATTGAACGCGGACGTACTGATTTATGTCGCGTCCAAAGACCCAACGTTCTATACAACCCTGACGCCTGCCACAATTGGGATGCTCAGTAAGGAGCAACTGGCGCGGCTGCCGAAGGAAGTACAGGAACGCGCCGAAGTCGGAACGCCGTTCGTCCCGGAAAAGACGCTCACCCGTACCAATGGTGCGGCAAGCCTGACTGTCAGCATCAACAAGGTATCCGGCGAAAACACAGTCAACGTCGCAGATCGTGTCGAGAAATATTTCGAGGAATTCAAGAAGAAGCACTCGGATATTTCGATCAACACGGTGTTTGAACAGGCTGGATTCATCCGCGAATCGATCAGCGGCGTGGCGCGTGAAGGTGGCCTCGGCGCAGTGATGGCCGTGATCGTGATCCTGCTGTTCCTGAATTTCAGCTTCCGCAGCACGCTCGTTACCGCCGTGAGTATCCCGACTTCGGTGGGTATCGCGTTTGTGTTCATGTATCTGCTGCCACAATCGCTGCACCCGATCATTCGTGATTCGTCACTGCCAGATACGATCCGCACCTTCCTGCTACGCCTGTTCCCGGCAAGCATCACGCTCAACATCATGACGCTTTCCGGTCTGACGGTTGCTATCGGGCGCGTCGTCGATGACTCTATCGTCGTGCTGGAAAACATCTATAGCAAGATTCAGGCAGGCGGCGATCCGAAGCAGGCTGTCATTACCGGAACGCGCGATGTAAGTCTCGCTATCTTCGCGGCGACAGTAACAACAGTTGTGGTGTTCCTGCCGATTGGTCTGACAGGTGGCATCATTGGTGAAGTCTTCCTGCCCTTCGGTCTGGCAGTCACTTACTCACTGCTAGCCTCGTTCGTGGTAGCGATTACGATTGTGCCGCTGCTGGCCTTCCTGTTCATCAAGGCGAAGGATCACCCTGAAGAGAAGGATGGCCCGCTTGAGCGTCTCTATGGTCGTGCCATCAATTGGGCGCTCAATCACCGTCTGATTGTCATGGTGGTTGCCTTTGCGACGCTGGTTGTTGGTATTGGCCTGTTCAGCACACGCCCGACGACGTTCCTGCCCAGCTTTGGTGAACCACAAATCTCCCTTACCATCACCATGCCGCCGGGGACGCCGATGCAGCAGACGAATGTCTACATCCAGCGCATGGAAGCCTATCTTAAGGCTGAACTGTATCCGAAGGAGATCACGAAGTATCAGGTCAACATCGGTGGCGGTAGCGGGATTGAAGCGTTCCTCGGCGGCGCAAGCAGCGTCAATGGCGCGAACGCTACTATCACGCTTGTTCCCGAAGCGAAGGGCGACGAACTGGTTAAGCTGACTGGTGGCATTCGTGCGAAGGCTGAAGAAATTTTCGGCAAGCAATATGTGAAAGTCTCCAAAGCCAGCGTCAGTGAGCAGGGCTTCGGCGGGTTTGCGCTGGTTGCCAGCACCGATGATGCCGCAGTTCTGACGAAGTATGATGATGAAATCATCAAGACGCTCTCTACTGTTCCCGGTTTGCAGAACGTCACCAGCACAATCAGGCAAGCGGCTGGTGCAGGCAGCGTGGCCTATCTGCGTATCAACCTCGCGCCCGCTGTACAGTATTCCGCTGAACTGGAAACAAGCGATACACTGGGCGCAACCCGCAAGGCTCTAACAGCCGTCCGCGCCAACCCGAATCTGCCCAAAAACCTGATTGTGGACGAAGGCTATCAGAGCAAGACACAAACACAGGGCTTTTCGCAGATGTTTGGCTCGCTCGGCCTGGCCATTCTGATCGTCTATGTCGTCATGGTAATCACCTTCGGGTCGTTCATCCATCCGTTCACGATTCTGTTCAGCTTGCCGCTGGCAGTCGTCGGTGCGGCGGCTGGTCTGACGATTACTAACCGTGTCGTTGGCATTTCGGCGCTGATCGGCGTGCTGATGCTGGTGGGTATCGTTGTCACGAACGCGATTGTGTTGATTGATCGGGTGCAGCAGAACCGCAAGGAACGGAATATGGAAGCAAAGGAAGCGCTCGCAGAAGCAGGCCGTACTCGTTTGCGCCCGATTCTGATGACCGCGATTGCCACCATGATCGCGCTGCTGCCGCTGGCAATCGGCCTTTCCGAAGGCGCGATTATCGCTTCCGAACTCGGTACAGTGGTGATCGGCGGGTTGTTCAGTTCTACGGTGCTGACGTTGCTGGTTGTCCCGGTGGTCTACAGCTTGTTCAATGATCTGTTCGGCGGTGGTCGCAAGCGTGCCGCCATTCCAGAGGGTCGCAAGCCGGAAACCACGCCGGGAGACTAATCAGTACATCGAATTTGCAGGGACGGGCTTCGGCCCGTCCACTACTCACCATTCAAATGCCGTCATAAAAGCAGATAATTTTTATCATCCAGGTATAGTACAGCAATCTGGTTGCCCGTCTTCGGTCTGCGGTCTTTCCAATCGTTGTGGCTGGTGCGAAACCTGTCCTTGTGATGAAACACGGTTCCATCCGGGCGCGTGAATTTATAGGCCAGCCGTGCCATCAGATCATTATCGCTATCTATTTCGCCTTCAAAAGATGTGACTTCGCCGTACAGCAGTTGTCCGTTTTTCACCAGCTTGTCAACCCGATCTCCGTGTTGTGCCATCGCAAAGAGGATTCCGATACCAATTACGGTGAAGAGCGCCCCGAACCCTAGAAATAAGGGCATATCGGCTTTCCCTGTATCACTGTCAATTCTGGAAATAGTCGGATTAGAGGGCAGATAAACAATATCCAGACGCTGGTTCACCTTCAGACGTACATAAAATCGGAAAGCAACTTCCTCGGTACGTGTAAATGGGCGCTCACCGACGCGGTAGCCATAGGTCACTTCATAGTCGGTGCTATCACCGCTGTCATCCTCAACCAGATTCGTGATGGTTGCCCCGATGCGCTCCCCGGATTGTTGCAGTTGGGTTCGGGTGATCAATTCGCTGATTCCGGCCACACCAAACGGTATTGCAATCCCAAACAGGATGAGGGCAATAAATAGCGCTACACAGGAAGAGCCACTTTTGGGACGTTTTGTCCGGTCTTCCAGAAATGCAGCGTTTGCGGGGTTGGACAGCCATAAATCGGACATTAAGAGATTCCCTGCTCATATAATTTTCAGTATAGGGTTGAATTGTTAACAATCCTTTTTTTCTGCTCACGAAACCAATCTGTCACAAATGGATCGGGTTGCTCGTCATTACTTGTGAATTGTTGAACGAGGATCATGATGAGTACACAAATTGTCGTTCTTGGCGGTGGATATGCAGGTATTCTGGCGGCGCTCCGGCTGCACCATCGCACGCGCAATGCAGATATTACGCTTATCAATAACGCCGATGTGTTTGTAAATCGCATCCGGCTACATGAGGTCGCCGCAGGCAGCAAGCCGGCTACCACGCCGATTCGCCATCTCCTGCGCGGGACGCGGGTTCATTTCCAGCAGGGTAACGTCACCGGGATTGATACGACGAACCGCCTGATCAAAATGGAAACACCCACAGGTACAACACAAGTTCACTATGATCGGCTGATCTATGCGCTCGGCAGCAGCCCGGATCGGAGTCATGTTCCCGGCGCGCAGGAATACACCTACACCATTGATCCACAATCTACCACGCAGTTGGCGGCAATGTTGCCAAAGACCGGACACCTGATGATTGTTGGCGGCGGGTTGACCGCAATCGAGGCCGCTACCGAAATCGCAGAAAAATATCCGAATCTGCGCGTTGAAGTGCTGACGGCGGAGACGCTCGGCGCTGGACTTTCGACCAGTGCTGCACGCTACCTGCATGAGGTCTTTGCCCAACTGCGCATTACTGTCCGTGAGCAGGTGCGCGTCAGCCGTGTAGAAAAGAATTGCGTTGTGGATGGCAATGGCAACGCCTACCCCTTCGAGGCGTGCCTGTGGCTGGCGGGCTTCAAGGTTTCCGGGCTGGCACGTGCGGCGGGGCTCGCCGTGAACGAACGCGGACAGGTTCTGGTCGATGAACATCTGCAATCGATCTCGCACCCGGAAATCTATGGTGCTGGTGATGCGAGCGCGATTCGTGCGTTTCCGTTGCGGATGGCGTGCGCGACAGCGATGCCGATGGCGGCCTTTGCTGCGGATTCAATATCGGCAGAATTGAACAACAAGCCGCGTCAGGCGTTCCGGTTTGCCTTTGCCGCGCGCTGCATCAGTCTGGGGCGGCGTCGCGGCCTGGTGCAGGTGGTCAGGTGGGACGATACACCGCGTGAGTTGATTCTGACCGGGCGCATCGGGGCATTGGTGAAGGAAAGCATCATGCGCTATGTTATGCAGTCATTGCGGCTGGAACGGCTGGGCGCGTTCTATTTCTGGCCTAAATCGAAGCCAACGCAGGCCAGGTCAGTCGCAGCGCACGTCTCGTCTACATAGAGGTGATCATGAATGCAGCAGAAACGACCTTTCAGGAATACCGTCCGGCGCTGTTCGGGATCGCCTATCGGATGCTGGGGAGTGCCGCCGATGCCGAAGATATTTTGCAGGAGGCATTCCTGCGCTTCCAGTCTGTCGATAATCCTGTTGACAATGCTGGCGGCTTCCTGCGGACAGTGGTTACGCGGCTGTGTCTGGATCAACTGAAATCGGCACAGGCACAGCGCGAATCATACATCGGGCCATGGCTGCCAGAGCCAATGCCTTCCGAAAAACTGGTGGATGATCCCGCCGAGGCGATGGAACAACTGGAATCGGTATCACTCGCGTTTCTGCTGCTATTGGAAAGCCTTTCGCCGGAGGAGCGCGCAGTATTCCTCCTGCGCGAGGTGTTCGACTATGAATATACGGAAATCGCTAAAACGGTGAACAAGTCCGAGGCGGCGTGCAGGCAACTCCTGAGCCGCGCCAGAAAGCGCGTCGAGGCACACCGTCCGCTGAAAACCACGCAGAGCGCACCCGCCGAACACCAGCAGGTATTGATGCAGTTTATCACGGCGATGAGCGAAGGCAATGTCCCAACGCTGATGTCTCTGATGACTGAATCTGTCGCGCTGTATTCCGATGGTGGCGGGAAGGCACGCGCGGCGACACATCCGCTGTTTGGGCGGGAAACGATTGGGCGCTTTGTGGCGGGTCTGCGTAAATTCGTGCGTCCCGGCGACCAGTATCAAATCCTGTCGCTCAATGGTCGAGACGCCTTTGTGGTGCGAGATGGCAACGGAAAGATCACCACGATTATGGCGCTCTATGTGGTGAATGGGCTGGTACAGGGCGTTTATGCCATCGTGAACCCGGACAAACTCGAAGTGCTGGAACACTTCCTGTAATCCGGGATACAGGTTGCTCACGATTATCGGGGCAGCTTTTTCATTTCCACAATTGTATAGGCAAATAAAAAGGGCGGATAGAAATCATTCTACCCACCCTGAACGCCTGTGTTGCCTGGAAAAACTGTGCTTATTTTGCAGCTTCTCTGGCAACCGCAACAACTTTGTTGAAGGTAGCGGCATCGTTCACAGCGAGATCGGAGAGAATCTTGCGATCCAGCATAATCTCTGCACGCTTGAGGCCGTTGATCATGCGGCTATAGCTGAACGTCGGATCAGCCAGACGCACAGCGGCGTTGATGCGCGTGATCCAAAGCTGGCGCAGTTGACGACGGCGCTGGCGGCGGTCACGATAGGCATACCACAAGCTCTTCATCATGGCTTCCTGCGCATGACGGAACAGCTTGCTACGGGTGAGGAACTGGCCCTTGACCAGTTTTAGAACTTTCTTGTGGCTGCGCCGGGTGACGAATCCACTCTTGCTACGGGACATTTACAATTACCTCTCTTGCCGACTCAGCCAGGCGGATTCGCCTTGTAACGCTTCAGATAGGGAGCAAGACGCATCACACGACGACGATTGGGCAGGCTGGTGACTGCAAGCATCTTCGTAAACTGCATCTTGGTACGCTTGGAAGTGCGGCGGCGCAAGTGGCTCTTCCCGCCCTTGGTGCGGACGATCAAACCCCCAGCCGTCATGCGAAAGCGCTTGGCGGTGGCTTTATGCGTCTTCAGCTTATATTTTTTCTGCTTCTTCGCCATAATCTGACGGTCTCCTCACGAAAAGACGCACCGCTACTCATTGTCGGGTCGGCGGTGCGCCCATGCTTCTGCTTTGGATTTTTATTTCAACGAAGGGTCTGGAATAACCCTTCGTGCAAATACAAATTACTCGTTTGTGGCGGCGGGCTTCGGCGCGCGTGGCGGGCGTTGTGCGCCTGCGGGAGCGGCTTCCTTTGCCGGAGCAGCAGCTTTCTTCTGATCCTTTTCCGATGGGATAGGCGCAAGCACCATCAACATCGTTCGACCATCCATATTCGGCTGCTGTTCGATAATCGCCACATCGTGGAGCGACTGGGCAATCTCATACAGTTGATTGCGCGCCAGTTCCGGGTAAGTGATTTCGCGTCCACGAAACTTGATGCGCACGCGCACCTTCATTCCGTCACCAATCCAACGCCGTGCATCACGCACCTTGAAGCCCAGATGGTGGTCGTTCGTCTTCGGACGCAGCCGGATTTCCTTCACCTCGATCTGCTTTTGTGCTTTACGGGCTTCGCGTTCCTTCTTCGAGCGTTCGTAGAGGAACTTGCTGAAATCCATCACACGGCAAACGGGCGGGTCTGCGTTCGGAGAAACTTCGACCAAATCGAGATTGCGCTCATAGGCAATCTGGATTGCTTCTCGCGTCGAGACAACCCCACGATTTTCATTCTGACCGTTCTCACCGGAGACGATCAAACGAACGCGCGGGACGCGAATCTGTTCATTAATGCGATATTCTTCTGCGCTAATGTGCTTACCTCAACTACCTGGAAACGGAGATAGCGATACTCTGACGAGACCGGATAATCTCGCTGAATAATCGTATCATAGCGGGCGGAGCGTGTCAATTGCATTTTGAGCAGTGTTCGTACAAAACATCCTGCTGATTACGATCCAGGGCGTTTGCTGTGCTGGTTAATCAGCTTCTTTGGACAACACATAAATCGTTTGTCTACCATATTCCTGTTCGCGTGGATCGCCTGTGCCTTCGTTGAGAGTTTCTTCCAACTCCCAGCCATCTTCCTTAAATTTTGCCAGTATCTCATCGCGTTCGGGTGTGAGGATTCCCGCTTGTGCTTTCTCGATCACGCGGATCGTTCGGGCAGGATCGCCATATTGTTTATAGCAAATGACTTTAGTAGCGTTACGGGTAGCTTCATATGTTTCTTCGACCTTGCCATTGCGCTCCAAACGTACCTGCTCCCGCCAGAAATCATGTGGGTTTGGCGTCGGTGCGCAAACAATATCATGTACGACACGAAGTTTTTGAAGAGGTTTATTTTTGTTTTTCATCCCTGAATTGTAGTGGATTTATCTAACCAACCCAAATTGCTATAACTAAAATTTTGAGGTATTTGCCCCAGAGCAACATTAACTGTAGTTTTGTTAAACAGGGTTTAAAGGATAACCAATGGCTCTAACTGAACACGATTTCAGTTTAATCGCAGCTTGCCCGAACTGTGGACATGCTCTGGAATCCCGGCATGATGGTCTGTTTTGTCCGGGTTGTCTGCAACAATTTTCGCGCCGTGATGGAATCTGGCAATTTCTATCAGAACGGCAGCGAGAACAGTACGCGCCGTTTTTGTCTGCTTACCATCGGTTGCGAGATGGCGATGGCTGGAAGCGTACCGATCCCGCCTATTGTCTGGCGCTTCCTTCTGTTCCCGAAGGCGATCCACAGGCCGCGATCTGGCGAATCCGTCGCCGTTCGGTTCGGGTACTGGATCGCTATCTGATGAATGGGACAGGAGCATGGGCGCTGGATTTGGGAGCCGGGAATTGCTGGTTGAGCAACCATATCGCGGGACGTGGATACAACGTGATCGCCGTAGACATCAATGCCAGCGTTGGAGATGGGCTGAGAGGCGGGCAGATTTATCTGGATAACGGCGCGGCGTTCGTTCGCATTCAAGCCAGTATCGAACATCGTTTTCCGCTCCACGACAAAACAATTGGGCTGTGCATCGTGAATGCGGCATTCCATTATGTTGATCCCCATGCTGCGCTCACTGCAATACGACAGGTTCTGAAAGATGATGGACTGCTAATCATCATGGATAGCCCGGTGTATAGCCATAAATCCAGCGGCGTGCAGATGATGAATGAGCAACTGGAGCGTTTCGAGTCGCGCTATGGCATTCAGGATTTGAATGTGAATGGGCGCGGTTATCTGGTGCGCGATGAGATAGTTGCCCTGTTGCGCCGGGAAGGATTTCATGTAGAACTGATCTGGACAGAAAACATTTTCCGACGGCAATTTCATTTGTTGCGGCAACGCATCAGACGCGAACGCGAACACGCGACTTTTCCGATTATTGTTTGCAGGAAAGCATAAGGAGCAGGAAAACTATGGTGGAGAATACGCCGGGATGTCTCGAACAATTGGTGACTACACTCGTCTTGATCCTATCCCTGTTTTTTGGGGCAGTACGTCCTGCACCTATCCCAACACCATCCGCCGCCGGGCCGACAATGGAAGTCAAGCTGGAATTTCCTGCCAGCGCTACACGGGAACAAATCACCTCCGCGCATACCATCGTACAAGCGCGGCTGAACCAGTTAAACAAAGCCGGGTTAATTCCAGCGGGTTTCAATACCAAAGTGGAAAGTCAGTTAATTACGGTGCAGTTTGCGGAAGGCACATTGCAATCTCAGCAAATCACACAGAGTCTTACGGCTCCCGGTTTGCTGGAACTGGTCGATATGAGTGAACTTTCATTTGACCAGATCGAACAACTCAAGAAGCAACCGATTCGCACCACTGCCGTGCCAGATCGCAAGGGGTCTGATCCGCAAAGCCGGGTTTTTGCAACGGTTATCACCAACGCTGATATTGAATCTGCTCTCGCACAAAAGAGCAGTTACAACGATACATGGATCATTCAAGTCACATTCAAAAAGGAATCAGGGGAGCGGTTTGGCGAGTTCACCGGATCGCACATCAACAAGCCAGTGGCGATTGTTATCGACGGGATGATTGTATCTGCGCCCGTTGTTCAGGCGCGCATTTCTGCATCGGTGCAAATTGCTGGTAACTTTAGCGCCAGCGAAGCGAGGATATTGGCGGTCCAGTTCAGCAGTACGCCGCTACCTTTCCCGTTAACGGTTGCCAGCATCGACGTTATCAAATAGGCTTGATCCTTGCCCGGCGGTTGACAACCAGGAAATTTCCACTATGATTGAACGTATGTTCTGATTAAATCAGGAGGTATTGAATCATGAGTGAAAAACCGGTTATCGGCACAATTTCCTGGACGGATTTAACAGTTCCTAATGCCGTAGAAGTCCGCGATTTTTACAAAGAGGTCGTCGGTTGGCAGTCTACAGATGTGGATTTGGGCGAATATGCCGATTTCTCTATGAATGCGCCAGGCTCGGATACCGTCGTCGGGATTTGCCACGCACGCGGTGATAACGCCAACATTCCACCACAATGGATTATTTATATTTTCGTGGAAAATCTGGATAAAAGTCTGGAAGCCTGCAAACGGCTGGGCGGGAGTGTAATTACCGGCCCGCGTGAATATGGAAAAGATCGCTTCTGTATCGTGCGTGATCCGGCTGGCGTAGCAACGGGACTTTATCAAAAAGGCGAATAAATCCTATATTGTTTCGCATCCTGCTGGGTTATATTGATTGCTGTCAGAAGTCAGATAGATCGGCAGGATGAAACATAGATGCCTGAGAAACAAACAGCACAAAATATTTTATTATGGTTCACTGGAATCGTGGGCATTGCAATAGTTTTGTGCCTTTTTCTATCGGTGAGAAACGCCGGAAATAGCGTATCAACTCCGGCACTCACCAGAACAATCACGCTTTCCTCTATATCTCCATCCCTGCCTACTGTCAATCCATTACTCTCAAACTCAGTGCTGTTTTTCAACAGTGTGCCGGAAACAATCGGGCAATGGAAGCTGGACAAGCCCAATTCATACGTAGTACGGCAGTATCCCGGTGGTGCTGTACTGTTTTATAACTTACCAGAGCAAGGTGATCTTCAAGTCACGTATTGGGTGATGAGGGATAGCGAACATGACACTGGTTTGAACAAAGCGCATGACCGATTCCGCCTGGAAGCATCATTAATTCAAGTGCCAAAAATCTCTGTCAACATCGGGGATCAGGCAATCATCAGCCCCACCAATCGCAAACCACAGAATAAAAACGGAGCAAATCCCACTGTGCTAGCCATGATGCAATGGCAAACCATTTTCATTGATGTTTACGCCACACCGGGTTTACTTAACTCCAATTTCGAGTTCACCGAAGCCGAGGCAACCGAGTTCCTTCAAAAATTATTCGAAGCGGTTCCCAAGCCAGCAGATATATTGACGCCATCTAAAAACCTGACTTCAACTGCACTTTTCACTCCACCGACACTTACGCGGATAATAACTATCAGTGGCCCAGACACTGGACGAACAATAGCCCCACCATCCGGCCCAACCGTCGCGCCGATACCACAAAATTCGCAGGATTTCTTTGATGCGATGCCGGAAACAATCGGGCGGTGGAAACTGGTGAAGGACAAAACCTATGTCGTCAAACAATATCCGGGAGGTGTTGCTTTAACCTACACTGTCCCTGATTTGGGCGATATTCAGATTTTATACTGGCTGATCTATAACTCGCAGATTCCAGAGTACAACACCAACAACGCCATTGACCGCTTCAGACTGGAAACAGCATTGATTACGTCACATAAAATTCTTGTGGATGTTGGTGATCAGGCGATCATCAGCCCGACCAACCGCAAGCCAATGGAGAAAACAGGAGCAAATCCGACTGTGCTGGCAATCCTGCAATGGCGTAACATCGTTATTGATATATATGCTACGCCAGACCTGCTCAAATCCGATTTTGAGTTCACCGATGCAGAGGCGGTTGAATTTCTGACAACGGCGTTCGCGGCAATTCCAAAGCCCGAAGGAACGTCAACACCTGTACCATAGTCTTTACACAGTTTTGATAGCTTGCTCTGCCAGATACCCATCCAGATCGCGCAATGCTCTATCGCTATAGGCCTGGGCGCGATCCCGCTTCCCGTGTGGGCGTTCCTCTTCTGGCAGCGGCGGCATAATCCCGAAGTTGGCCTTCATCGGCTGGAAGTTGCCCGGTTCGGCGTGTGTGACGTAATGGCACAACCCGCCAAGCATGGTTGTTTCCGGCAACGTCCAGAGCGATTCTCCGCGCAGGTGTCGCGCCAGATTCACGCCCGCGAGTAACCCGGTAGCGATATTACCCGCATACCCTTCAACCCCGGTGATCTGCCCCGCAAAGAACAAATCCGGGCGTTGCCGATATTGCAATGTCGGATGCAAGAGCGTCGGAGAGTTGATGAAGGTATTCCGGTGCATCTCGCCCATCCGCACGAATTCCGCCGCTTCGAGGCCGGGGATCATCCGCAGAATACGCTCCTGATCGCCGTAGTGCAAGTTGGTCTGGAAACCAACAATGTTATATAGCGTCCCGGCGATGTTATCCTGCCGAAGCTGCACAACGGCATAGGGACGCCTGTCTGTACGCGGATCGCGCAACCCAACCGGGCGCATCGGGCCAAACGCCAGCGATTGTTGCCCACGCCGCGCAATCTGTTCAATCGGCAGACAGCCCTCGAAGAAATGCGGGTCTTCGCGTTCAAACTGATGGATCGGCTCGGATGGCGCGGCGACCAGTTCCGCGACAAATTGCTCATATTGTTCTTTGGTCATCGGGCAGTTGATATAGTCCCCGTCCGAATCCTCGCCGCGATCATAACGGTTGGCACGATAGGCAATCTCCATATTGATGCTGTCGCCCGCGACAATCGGCGCGATTGCATCATAAAAATAGAGATATTCCTGCCCTGCCAGGCCTGCAATTTGTCTGGCGAGGGTATCGGCGGTCAACGGGCCAGTGGCGATGATGGTGGGTTGGTCGGGAATATTCGTCACTTCCTCGCGCACAATCGTGATATTCGGGTGATTTTCAATCGCGCCCGTAACTTCGGCGGCGAACTTTTCCCGATCTACTGCCAGCGCTCCACCCGCCGGGACAGATGCAGTCTGGGCGCACTGAATCAACAGCGAACCGAGCCGCCGCAATTCATTTTTGAGCAACCCCGGCGCACGATCCGGTAAATCGGAGCCGAGCGAATTGCTGCACACCAGTTCCGCGAGATTTCCGGTAACGTGTGCGGGTGTCTTGCGCTGCGGGCGCATTTCATAGAGCCGAACTTTCACGCCAAGCTGTGCCGCCTGCCATGCTGCTTCCGTACCCGCCAGCCCGCCGCCGATTACGATGATTTCCTGTGTTGTCATATTTTCTGCTTTCTCATTCCTATGCCCGCATCGACTCGCGCCCCGGATCGGAAACATCCGTCAGCGGAATATTCTGTTTTGGCGCGGTGCGCTTGTCCAACGGATTGCCCGCATAGCTTTCTGCGGCAACAATGCGCCGTAGACGTGGAATCATGTAGATCGTGTAGGCATTCCCGATAATGAAAGCGCGTGCTTCGGTAGTTGTAAGGGGATAGAAGTTATCCGCGATTTGGAGGATCGGCCTGCCCGTCCCGATGATGATATTCGCTTCGCCAGTGATTGCGATGACCGTTCCCATGCGGATGACATTTTCGATCCGTACTACGTAGTACCAGAGCAAAAAAACGAGGATGGCAATAGCGATCACGCCAATGAACTGTACTTCCCCGGCGCTAACACCACCCGCCGAAAGCAACCCTAACACCGTCACAATCAACACAATCAGGCTGATCCAGAACGCGGTACGGAACATTTCGCCCCGGATTCTGGCAGCCTGTGATCGGGAAAGTTTCCCTTTTTGGTTCTCTATCAGGTCTTCTTCTGTAAACTGGAAAGCCGCATCCAGCGCAAGTCGCTCAAATTGCATAGTTGGTGATCCTGTCGCCCACACCCTCTATTATAACTGAGGCGGGCGACAGTCTGGATGAATATCGGATTGGACTAGCGCACGTCCTGCCACGCGGTATGCACTTCCGTCGCGCCGGATTTGATCGCACGCAGGAGCGCATCCTGATCGACGGGCAGGCTGTAGACACGGACGCCTGTTGCGTTGGCAATTGCGTTGGCAATCGCGGGCGTGGTGTTGATCGAACTAATCTCGCCTACACCCTTTGCGCCATACGGCCCGTCGGCAGTGCGATCCTCGATGATGTGCGAGATGATTTCCGGCGTGTGGCGAATGCTCGGCATTTTGTAACGTGCCAGCAGCCGCGACCAGGGAACGCCTTCTTCGGTGATATAGCCTTCGGTGAGGCAGTTGCCCAAGCCCATCACGATACCGCCTTCGACCTGCCCCTGTAGCGCCAGCGGGTTGATCGCGCGCCCAATATCGTTGGCTGCAACAATCTTCACCACCTGCACTTCGCCCGTATCCAGATTGACCTCAACCAGTGCCGCCTGCGTCGCATAGCTGAATGCGAAGTGCATATCGCCACCTGTACCAAGTGCTTGTGTCTGCGGCGCGGTATATTCAAACAAGGTGCGCGTGTGCAAGCCCTGATTGTGCATCATCTTCACGACTTCACTGATTTCGATCTCGTGACCGCCTTCATAGCGAATCAGACCTTCCTCGAAGCGGAAAGCGTTCGGCGGGAGATCATAATGCTCCGCAGCAGTACGGGCGAGCGCATCGCGGAGTTGACCCGCTGCAAGACGTGCAGCGTTCCCGGTCACATAGGTTTGACGGGAGGCAGTGGTCGGGCCACCATTCGGTGTCTTGTCGGTGTCACTCAGCAGGACGCGCACACGTCCATAGGGGACGCCGAGTTCTTCTGCGGCGCACTGCGCGACAACCATCACCAGTCCCTGTCCCATATCGGCAGAGGAGGTGCGTACCTCGAACGAACCATCTTCAAAGGCTTCAACCTCGACGCCCGCCTTATCCGGCGCACCACCGCCCAGCCCGGTATTCTTGTAAGCGGAAGCAATGCCCCATCCATAGGCTTTGTTGCCTTCGCGCCACGCCCATTCAATGTCGCCACCATTGTGATGTTCACGCATTGATTCGGTGACTTTCTCGATGGATTCCGGCAGGCCAACACTCTCACGCAGGAGTTGACCTGTTGCAGTCGTCGCGCCTACACGCTGCGCATTGATCCGGCGGAATTCCAGCGGATCGATCCCTAGTGCCTCGGCTACCAAATCCATATTTTGTTCGACAGCGAATGCGGATTGTGTCACGCCGAAGCCACGAAATGCGCCGCTGACCGGGTTGTTGGTATACATCGCGTAGCAATCAATTTTGGCGTTCGGGACGATGTACGGCCCGGTGGCGTGCGTCGTAGCGCGCGTCAGGACTTTATCGGAGAGGCTGGCATATGCACCACCATCCCCATAGAGTTCGGCCTGGATTGCGGTCAGGTGTCCGTCGCGGGTTGCGCCGGTCTTGATGCGAATCACCGTTGCATGGCGCTTCGGGTGAAATACCAGCGATTCCTGCCGCGAATAGAGCATCTTGATCGGCTTGCCCGTGACCTGCGCCAGCAGCGCAACGTGGATTTGCCCGGCGATGTCTTCCTTGCCGCCGAAGCCGCCGCCGATCAGCGTACCGCGAATGCGTACCGCTTCGTTTGGCAACCCTAATGCTGCCGCCACCTGATCCCGATCCTGATAGGGAATCTGTGAACCTGCGAACACGGTCAGCTTGGTGTGGGTTTCACCGTCGGGGGTCGTGTAGCCGGGAGGAACGCCAATCGCACATTCCGGCTCCAGGAAAGCATGTTCAATTGTCGGGGTGTGATATTCACGCTCGATGATCACATCGGCAGCAGCAAACCCGGCATCAATATCGCCGTGACGCACCTTGATATGCTTGAGCAAATTGCCGCCCTCGCGCCCTTCGTGCAAAATCGGCGCGTCCGGTTGGCGGGCATATTCGGGATCATCCACCACAGGCAGGACTTCATATTTCACATCGATCAACTTCAACGCGGCGTCTGCGATGTCCTGCGTATCCGCCGCGATGATCGCTACCGGATCGCCCATATAGCGCACCTTGTCATCGCAGAGGACAGGCCAGTCGAGGTGTACCAAGCCGTGACGGTTGCGCCCCGGCACATCTTTGGCGGTCAACACGGCACGCACGCCGGGGAGCGCTTTTGCTTTTTCGGTATCAATCCCAAGAATGCGCGCGTGGGGATGTGCAGCGCGCAGGGTACGCCCGTAGAGCATACCAGGGAAATTGAAATCATCGGTATACATCGCGCGCCCGGTGACTTTGGCTTCCGCTTCCTGACTCGCCACCGAATGCCCGACAACCTGCAATTCTTCGGGATCAGTCGGAGCAATTTGTACGGGGTGCGCTTCTTCGCCGCGTTCGACAGCGGCGGCAGATTCAATCGCGCGAATCACGCTGCTATAGCCTGTACAGCGGCAATAAGTATCCTTGAGCGCGTGTTTAATATCATCATGGCTTGGGCATTTGTTGTTATTAATCAACGCCCGCGCGGTCATGATCAAACCGGGAGTGCAAAATCCACACTGTACTGCGCCATGTTCAATAAATTGCTGTTGCAGCGAATCGAGTGCGCCCGGTTGTCCCAATCCTTCAATTGTCGTGACGTTGCTGTTCACCGCGCGCAACGCCGGGTATATACACGAATTGACCGGAACACCATCGACCAATACGGTACAAATGCCGCATTCGGCCTCATTACAACCGATCTTCGTCCCAGTCAGGTTCAAGTCATAGCGCAGGAATTCCGCCAATGTGCGCGCCGGATCGATGTCGCGCTGGATTGCTTTTCCATTTACGGTAACTGATAACATTGCCATGATTTCAACGCTCCATCAATCTCACATTTTCTATTTTTAACCGCGCGCCCGTTCAACCGCTAGCGCCAGTGAACCGCGCAGCAACACCTCGATCATCTCGATCCGATATTCCGAAGTTGCACGATATTTACTGGTACGCGGATTCAAAAGTTCGCGTGCCTGTGCTGCTACCGTTTCAATCGTTTCGAGTGTGGCGGGCTTGCCGATCAACATATGCTGGATTTCGGTAGCGGATTTCGGCGTCGGTTGTACCGGGCCGAGACAGATCGAGGCGTCCGCAAATTGTTCGCCTGTTTCGTCCAGTTCTACCCAGACCGCGCAGCCCAAAATCGGGAGTGCGACCCCCTGCGGGCGCATGATGCGCTGGAACGCTGACGCCTGTCGTGCGCCGGAAAGCGGCACTTTGAACCGGGTCAGCAATTGGGAAGATGGGTTCACCAGCGATTTGCCTGCACCGAGGAATAGATCGGTAATCGGATACCAGCGACGACCCTCTGCCGTAGCAACTTCGGCCTGTGCGCCAAGCGCAACCAGAGAAAGCGTCCCATCGGCAGCAGGGAGCGCATGAACAACATTGCCGCCGATGGTAGCAACATTGCGCACCTGTGGCCCGCCAACCACACCACAACTTTCGATCAGGCAGGTAGCGCGGGCTACTATGACCGGATGCGCTTCGATGCTGCTATGCGTCACGCCCGCACCAATGATCACTTCATCGCCCTGTACCGTAATTTCGGTGAGTTCCGGGATGCGTGTCACATCGACCAATGTGGGAATAGGGGCGTGATTGCCCTGCTGAATATCGAGCAATAAATCGGTTCCGCCCGCGACAATCTGCGCTTCCCCGGCGGCCCCGGTCAATACGCGCAGTGCATCCTCGACGGATTGTGCAAGATGGTAGTTTGTCCAGAGTTTCATAATCGGATGATGATAGCATTTTAGACCATATTCGGCAATTTTCGCGCCACTATCTCGAAGTACCACCGCTGCATTTGCCCGTGTGCCGATAACCGACAGAATCCCGGTTTTGACGAAATCGTCATAATTGCGCCCGGCTTCGTCATATCCGCGTCCACATCGCCCTGTAACGTATAGGTGAGGCTATTCAGGAAATGTCCTCTGACCCAATGAATAGCACTCTCCTATCGTTAGTTATCCAGTGAAATGTGGTGCTATCATGAAACGGCATAACAACCTTCCCATTCTAATTGTAATTATCGTGGCCGCCAGCGCCGGGATATTGCTATTTGCGCAACCTGCGCGTGCGGCGACCAATCGCTATGTAGTGCGGCCATCTCATTGCAGCAACTTTCCGGGAATGACCCCCTGCTATACGACGCTCATATCGGCAATGAATGCGAGTGGGGCAGGAGATACCATCATCATTCTGGAAAATCTGAACTATGGAATCGAAATGTTCGATACGGTCAATAACGTTCCCGGCCTGACCATCAAGGGCAACGCCGCCAACGGTACGATCACCGTTCCGACACTGGGCTTTGCGCTTGCCAACAACCTGACGGTTCAGGATTTGACGATGGATGTTCTGGATGTGGTCAACGTCACCAGCAAAGTCCATATCCAGAATATCACGGCGAACGGTATATATGTCTCGCCAACCACCGATTTGAATGCAACCGTAGAATTTGTGAATAACAAATTGCCACTCAGTTCTATCTGTGGTGGGGCCTATTGCGATATGGCGATTGTCGGCGCGGAAGGCAAACGTCTGGATGGGGTATTCACCATGCAAGGGAATACTGCTGGCGCGATCAACATTCTGGCACACATCAATTCAACAACAACAGCAGTTCTCGGTGCTACTGTCGTCTTTGAGTCCAACATCATTCAGAGTTCCGCCAATGTGGGCGTGCGCCGCTTCCCAGATACTACCTATGTAGGGGCGGGAAATATCACAGGCAGCATCACATTCAATAACAACACAGTCTACGAACTATCGAATGGGTTGAACGTCACCATCGACAGCCATGTTCATGGCAGCATCACGAACGACATCACCTTTACCAACAACCACGCTGACAAGATCGCCTGCATCACCTTCGATGCCGATCCCGCCTACAACAACTTCATGACCGGAGACATAAACGTTACAAACAACGTTGGAGAAGTGATCGAACTTGGTTTCCGGGGCGATTTCACAGGTAACGTCATCAATGTAACGAACAATGTTTTGAACTATCATGGCGGCATCTATGGCGCGTCGCTCACCGTCCGGGCAAACCGTTTCAGCAGCGGCACGACCATTGATGTGGGCGATAACACTGGCAAGATGGGGATTGTCTTCGATACCTTCACCGGGTCAAACGATAGTACGGTCAATGTCTATCGCAACACCACCTATTACGTCACCTATCACACTGCCACCGCGCAGGTCGGACGATATACGCTCACCGACAATACCATGAGCGGTCCGTTTCCAGAAAATCCACCATTGAACCCGGATTGGGGTCTGGTGGTTTTCATCACCGGGACGGGCTCGATCAATAACGCCACGATCCAGAATAACGTCGCAGATCGCATCTACTTCATGGCAGGCTCAAACGTCGCGGGCAATGTTCTGATTGAGGGCAACACCTTCAAAGGGTCAAACCTCATTGCGGCAAATGGGTCAGTAGGTGCAGGCAAAGTCACAATGAAATATAACCGTCTAGGAACGACAGCAAGCGACAGGCTCGATTTCATACGGGTCAATAGCGATGTAAATTTCAACGCCATCATGGGGCCGCTTTATCCCAACGGCGCAACTGTGAACGCACAGCGCAACTGGTGGGGGTGCAACGGTGGGCCGGGGAGTTGTTTCGTAGCGGGTGTACCTAATTCCAGCCCCTGGTTGAAGTTCTCTGCAACGGCGGTGTGTACCGCAGCCAATAATAAAATCAGTGTTGGCTACTTTGTGAATTACGACTCTAACGGAGTTGCATGGAACAACATCAGCATTCCCGGTAATGTCAACGTATCGACCAATATCGGGTCAGTCGCTGCCCCAAATCCCAAACCGCTCAAAGCCGATTTTAGCTGGAATGCGACGATGGTCAACGTACCAGCCAATGCTGTCGCTACCGTTTCGGCGCGGCTCGATTCCCAGACACAAACAATCTCGAATAAGCAGTGCATTACGCGCACCGATACGATAGGCGTCTTTCGCAGCAGTACAGGCACATGGTTATTGAACAATGCCAACGATGCCAGTGCCGCCGACATCAACGCGACGTTCGGGAATAGTAACTGGCTACCTGTGGTGGGAGACTGGAACGGGGATGGCGTCGATAGCATTGGTGGCTATGACCAGACAACAGGCGTTTTCTATCTGCGCAATAGCAATAGCACAGGCACGCCGGATTATAGCTTTGTGCTGGGTGATCCCGGTGATACGCCTATGGCAGGACGGTGGGACCCCACTATGTCGGCGTCGGGTGCAGGTGTGTTTCGCCCCTCGAATGGAGTCATTTATCTGAAGCGTACCCTCACTACAGGCTACAGCGATTATCATATGGTGCTGGGCGATCCCGGTGATAAGGGCGTCGCAGGGGATTGGGATGGTGACGGCTATGATGGCGCGGGTGTGTTTCGTTCATCGGAAGGGCGCTGGTATCTCTCCAATGACGGCACGGCCAACGGGATTATCTTTGATGATGGATTTGCCGATTTCGGCCCAATCAATGACGCTAATGTTCGTCCTGTAGTTGGCGACTGGAATGCCGATGGAGTTACCGGGATTGGTTACCTGCTCAATGGGACGTTTTTCCTGCGGAATGCACCTGTTGGAGATGGGACTGCAAATCCCGGTTTTGCCTTCGGTGCTGTCGGAGATCATCCTGTCGCGGGACACTGGACGGCAGCGGCCTATGCGTCGCCAGTCAGTCTGAACAACATCATTGTTCAGCCGGGATCGACGGGTGCAAATGGCGTTGAACCCGGCGCAGCAGATTAGGGTTATATCCCCAAACGCATAAGTAACTGTGAGAGGTTCTGTCGCAGAGTTTGGCAAGACAGGTGCAGAACCTCAATTAGCGCCCCAATTGACACACATCCTGAACCTTCCCCGCCAGCAATTCAAAATCCGACAGAGATGATTGCCCATAACCCGGTGCTTCAGCGCCGGGTCTGGTAAACCTCACGGACTCTACTGAAGAGAGGGGTTAATCGTCACTACGACGCTCTTGGCGTCGCCGTGAAATCAATCTCCAGCCGGACGCTTTCCGAAACATTGGCGACGCCTGGAGCATCCGGGATCGCCAGCCTGAAATCCTTGTAGCTGATGGTGGATTTTGCCGTTCCCGTGATTTGATCCTTGCTGTTCGGCGTTACAGTCGCCTCGAAGGTCGTATCGTGCGAAACATCCCGCACCGTTAATTTGCCGACAATCTGGAACGTCACCGTTTGCCCAATCGAGAGCGTTTTGGGCAAGCCTTTTAGCTCTGTCGGGACAAATGTCGCAAACTCGAACTCCGGCTTTGTGGATTGCAGAATTTGCCCGCGTAGCGCCCGGTTACGAAATTCGTTATCGGTTGCCAGTGTGCGGACATTGATCCTGATGATCCCCAGTTGGCTCTTTTCCGGGTTCTGGAAATCCATAATCAGATCGCCCGCGATCTGGTCGGTAGAACCCACTACCGTTTTTGGCTGACCAATCAACACTTCATCAATCAGGAAACGCGCCTCGGACTTCTCCGGGACGATATGAAACAGTGTTCCCGTTCCATTCGGCTTGAGCGCAGGTGCAGTCAGGGCAACGCTGGCCTGGGCGGTTCCGCCAGAGAACCAGATGAATGCCGCCCCTACCAGAGCAATAAAGCCCGCTATCGCACCTACTGCAAATCCGATTTTGAACGCTTTGTTACGCATTACAGTCTCCACACCGCCTCCATCATAGAGGCGGCTATCCTTTAGAATTTGACGAAAAACGCTGTGAAGTACATGATGGCAAGTCCCGCCGCGACGCCTGCCAGATTCACCCAATTGATAACAGGCTTGCCGAGTTTGGCGGTGTCGCGTGCGACCAGCTTGCCGACTTCCCAGACGACTTGCAGAATTGCGCCGATGCCGATTGCAAGGAAAATTGTGGCGATTGTCGGGTCAAAAGCGAACCCGCCGAACCACGTTCCCAGAATTGCGGGGCCACCTGCAATCAGTAGTAATAACGCAAAATGTTGCCATCCCGGATTCTTACGCACAATTGGCGCGGCGATCCCGACGCCTTCGGTAATGTTGTGCAAAGTAAACCCGACCACCAGAAATGTACCGAGCGCCGCCTGACCGAGCGCGAACGCCGCGCCAATCGCCAGCCCTTCACCGAGGTTGTGCAGGCCGATCCCGGTGGCAATCCGGTAGGATATGCCGAGTGGCGTACTTTCCTTGCCGTGTTGCAGGCTTCCGATTGCCAGCAGCACGCCGAGCGAAATCACAGCGATGATCACGACCAGCGGTACACCCTGAATAAAGGCGGGTAATTCTGCGGCAAATTCGTTTGCATCCAGCCATGTCCCAATCGCCAGAAAGACCAGCAATCCAATCGTCAGCGACAGGATGAAATTCATCGCCTGTACGCTCAAACGGCGCATAAACGGATACCACAACAGGCCGAGGAAGATCGGGATGATCCCGACATAAATTCCGACAATGCCGAACCGAGCGAACAGATTGAAGGAAGGCAGTGGTGTTTCGACAGCAACGTCAATAGTGTGGTCAAACGTCGTGCCGAGCGAAGTCAGCAGACTGATGACGTGCGCTTCCTGTGCTACCCAGGGATAGTTGATCGTATAGGTCGCCCGCGCCAGACGTGGAATCGTCGTTGAAGGTTGTGCCGTAAACTGATAGTACGCATCATCAATACGCACCTGTGGTATCGTGACTTCCTGCGGCCCATCGTTGATAATTTCAACCTTGATCACGCCGGGTTCGGGTAAGCTCACACGCCCGAATGAAATTTTCTCGATTGGCGGACCAGCCAATTCGGTCAGACCGCCACCAGTGACAACGATCAGCGCCAGAATCACGCCAAGCAGCACCAGCGGAATCAGGGCGAGTCCCCATGCTGCGCCTGTTAACTTGCCAGATGGGTTGTTCGTTTGTTCAGTGTTTGTTGCCGGTGTTGCGCTCACGATACATTCTCCTTCAGCGGGACTGTCGGCCCGTTCATGGCTTTCCGATCCCATTCCGCGTCGAGTCCAACATCTTTCAGCGCCGCGTCGAACTTATCCGGCTCTACGACGTTGAACATGCCCATCCAGCCGAGTTCGGTAAATTCGCTGACGTGCGCGTGGAACATAAACTGCCCCGGCCAGCGGAACTTGAATTCAAGGATGCCGCGCTGACCCTGCACCTGCGAAATCGTATCCACCGTGCGGAGCGTCGGTTGCAGATTCGTCCCGGTGTCATAGTAATCGAAGAAATGGGCGTGCAGATGGAACGAGTTGATCAGATCGAATTCCAGCACATTGATCAGGTATATACGAATCAGTTCCCCGACCTTGACCGGAATCGGACGGTGCATAAATTCATGCCCAACTGTATTCACTGCATAGACTTCGTTGCCGCCGTCAAAATTGGTATCGAATCCATTCATAATCATCATGAATTCGCGTGCAGGCGGGCGACCCGCTTTGGGATCAACGACGAATGCGCCGTACATCCCCTTGTGAATATGCCGCTTGATGGGCGAGGCATGACAGTGATAGAGGTGGCAACCGAATGGATCGGCGTCAAATTCGTAGGTGAATGATTCCCCCGGCATAATCATGCCACGCCCAACACCCGGCACGCCGTCCATTTCGGAGGGATGGAAACCGTGAAAGTGGATCGTGTGGGGATGTGTCCCGAAATTGCCAAACTTGATCCGTAACCGATCCCCTTCCATCGCACGGATGGATGGCCCTGGTACACGCCCGTTATAGCTCCAGGCGGGGAACATTACCCCCGGCGCAATTTCAATTTCGCCTTCGCCCGCGCTGAATTCGTACTCACGGAGGGTCTGTCCGCCGGGGAGTTTGCTCACCCTGCCATAATCCCAATCGACCAGCATCTGCATCGGGTCAAAACCATTTTTCGCATGGTCTACTTTTCCCATCAGCATCGATCCGGCGTTCATCCCATTGTGTCCCGCCATACCGCTCATATCGTGGTTGCCGCCATATGGGGTTGGCGTTGCGGGTGGTTGTGTTTGTGCGTTCACAGCGTTGGTCAATAGACTCGCGCTGACGACGCCTGCTGTTGCCCCTATGCCGAGGCCAATAAACCGCCTTCTGGATACATCTTGTTCACTCATGGGTTGCCCGCCGGATATGGTTGATCTTCAAATTGAATTTAGATTAGTCTAAAATTCATTTTAACGAAATGTGTATTATTGTCAATAGCCAATTTGAACTTTCTACACTTTTTATAGAAATCAAAACGGGAGAGGCAGGAAAGGCGAGCCACTTTAGATGTTTTATACGCTTTTTAGCACAAAAAAGCTATACTATGAATATTGCGGGAAATCCTGTTTGGGAACGTAACGACTGAGACATTCATAGTAGAAATAATCAGGTGTTTCAATGGATATCAACTTCAGCAACAAAATCTGGTTCTGGCGTGGGCCTGCCCCCTGGTATTTCGTTACTGTTCCCAAAGAGCAGAGCCAGGACCTGAAAGCCCTCTCAGGCTTTGTAACTTACGGTTGGGGCGTGATTCCGGTAGATGTTCAGATCGGCAAGACCCTATGGAAGACATCTCTGTTTCCAAAGGATGATCTCTACATTGTGCCTATCAAGGCGAGTGTCCGAAAGGCTGAAAAACTTGAGGAAGGCGATGAGGTGACCATACGGCTCGAAGTGAAGATTTGAGCCGACGAACAAGATTCATCGGCAACTTTTTGCGTACCTTGCCGGGCTTGCCCCTTCCTGCCAATGAGAAATTTAGAATCCGACACTTCTTGAAAATATTGACCCCTATCCCCCACCCTTTCCCCGCTAACAGGGAAAGGGAGCCAGACCGCGCGGGTTTGGAAAGTCCCTCCTCGCTGGCGGGGAGGGATTTAGGATGGGGTCAATTCCCTGACTGTCAGAATATAAATACCGAGAAAGGGGCGAGCCTACAGACGTTCGCCGCACTTAGTCCGTCGAGAAGCGGAAAACAGTGGTTGATTGATAGATTTCGCCGGGTTTCAACACAGTCGATGGAAACTCTGGCTGGTTGGGAGAATCCGGGAAGTGCTGTGGTTCCAGGCAGAACCCGTCCCCTTGCCGATAGATACCCCCTGTGCCAACAAACGTCCCATTCAGAAAATTGCCACTGTAGAATTGCAAACCCGGCTCCGTAGTCAACAATTCCATGATACGCCCGGAACCCGGCTCATAGGCGCGTGCTGCAACCAACAGCGATTCGCCATCCCAACCATTCAGCACAAAGTTATGATCGTAGCCACGCGCAAAGACAATTTGCGGATCACTATCGCGGAGGTATGCGCCGATTTTCTTCCCGGCGCGGAAGTCGAACGGCGTCCCTGTAACATCCGCGAGTTTCCCGGTTGGGATCATTGCGCTATCAACCGCAGGCAAAAACTTGTCAGCGTTAAGCGTCAGGAGATGATTATCAACGCTCCCCGACCCATTTCCTGCCAGGTTGAAATAGGAATGATGGGTCAAATTGATGACGGTTGTCTTATCTGTTGTTGCGCTGTAATCAATCCGCAATTCGTTCGCATCGGTAAGCGAATAGATGATATTGACCGATAAGTTACCGGGATAGCCTTCTTCGCCGTCTGGACTCAGATAACCGAGCGCGATCCCAACGCTGCTATCGTTCTCCAATTCCTTTGCAGCCCAGACCACTTTATCGAAGCCCTTGTTGCCGCCATGCAGTGTATTCTCGCCATCGTTCGCGGCGAGGAGATATTCCCTGCCTTCCAGCGTGAATGTGGCATTGCCGATACGGTTGCCGAAGCGACCAATCAACGCGCCAAAGAAGGAATTTTTGGTTTCATAGTCAATCAGATCGTGAAACCCCAACACAACATTACCCAACTGACCGTAACGATCTGGCACTTTCAGCGAGGTGATTGCCCCGCCGTAAGTGATAATTTTCGCCTCCACGCCGTTGACGTTGGTCAGCGTATATTCATCGACAGTAATCCCGTCAACCGTCGTGCCAAAGATTTTCTTTTGAATTTGTCTGGATGTCATTCCTGATGTTCCCGTGAGCAGGCTCATTCGCAAGCATACGATTATGCCGAAACATTGCACGCTTCGACAGGTTTACAACATTTTTATTTTTTGATCTATTGACACAAAAAACATTTAGTATAAAAATAAAACTCAGAGTTTAATTTCCGAACGGAAAGTATATGGGCAGCCTCCGGGAACAACAACGACAGCTACGTGAAACGTTCATCATCGGAAAGGCGCATGAGCTACTGGTGGAACAAGGCTACGACGCCATGAACATGGATGAACTCGCTGCCCGTGTCGGGATCAGCAAGGCTACCCTGTATCAACACTTTGCCAGCAAAGAGGAAGTTGCAGTACGGGTGGTGGTTGATCTGATCAACCACGCCACCGAAGCGTTACAGGCTGACGCAGATACATCCAGAGAATCTGCATTCAAGCGATTGGAAGGCTGTCTGCGGATCGGGCTGGAACGACGCGCGCAGCTTTGGAGCGCCCATCTTTCCCTTCCTGCCGCCGTTATCAAGAAGCACCCGATTTACGTCCAGGCTCAGGAGCGTATCTTCACCCTGCTGCATAAATTGGTGGAACAGGCCAAAGCCGACGGAGACATGAATCCGAACCTTTGCACCCCCGTTATTGTGCAAATGGCGCTTTCGCTGTTCAAGGCCGATTATGAAGACTTGCTCACGCTCGGCAAGTGTACCTCGAAAGAGTTGGTCGATACCCTGACCAGCGTCATGCTCAATGGTTTGAAGCCGTTTTAAGTTACCGAACACAAAAGGAAATATCACAATGGCAACAGTCGCCACAGCGCCAGGCATGAGCGCTGCCGAAGAAGCTATGTATAAACGCCGATGGATCGCGTTGCTGCTGCTCAGTCTGAGTCTGCTGCTCATCGTAATCGATAGCACTATCGTCAACATCGCTATCCCCACAATACGCCAGACTTTCAATGCCTCGTTTGCGGATACCGAATGGGTCAATTCGATCTATTCGCTGGTGTTCGGCGCGTTCCTGATCACCTGGGGCAAACTGGGTGACCAATATGGACGCCGCAATATCTTCATCATGGGTACGATTGTTTTCCTGATCGGTTCTGCCGGTACTGGTCTGGCGGCAAATATCGGTATGATGATCCTCTTTCGGGGTGTTCAGGGATTCGGCGCAGCAATGCTTTCCCCGTCTACGCTTTCCATTATCTCGTCCAATTTCAAGGGCAGAGAGCGCGGCATTGCGTTCGGCATCTGGGGTGCAACAGCAGGTGTCGCGGCGGCGCTTGGCCCGATCCTCGGCGGCTACCTGATCGAGTATGGCACATCGATCACGGCGGAATCGTGGCGGCTGGCCTTCCTGATCAACATTCCGATTGGTATTATCGCTATCTTTGGCAGCCTGTGGGCTATCCAGGAGAGCCGCGAAGGTCGGCGCAACCAGCGTATCGACGTGATCGGCATCATCCTCGCTACCGTTAGCCTCGCCTCTATCGTCTTTGGCGCAATCGAAGGACAGAATTACGGTTGGACAGAAGCCAAAAAGATATTCACTATTGGCGGGTTCAGCTATCCGAATCTCCCGGCGGGTACGCCGATTCCAGCAGGTACGCCTTCGTTCATCCCGTTTGCCTTCCTGTTCGGTATTGTCGTTTTCGCTCTGTTCATTATCGTTGAAATTGCGCAGGAACGGCGCGGCGGTGAACCGCTGTTCGAGTTCGGAATGCTGCGTTATCCAAGTTTCCGCTGGGGTTTGCTGACCGTCTCTATCGTGGCGCTCGGTGAATTTGGCGTGGTGCTGGTACTCTCGATTTACTTCCAGCTTGCAAAGGGTCTGGGTGCATTCGAGACAGGGTTACGCTTCCTGCCGTTCGCTGGTGTTGTGCTATTTGCCGCACCGATGGCAGGTATCCTTTCCAGCCGTTTCGGGGCGAAATGGGTAGTCACGGCGGGGATGGCTTGCGAAGCGATTGCGCTATTCTGGATTAGCCGCGTGTTGACGCAGGATGCCGAATATATCGCGCTGGCGCTCCCCTTCCTGCTCTATGGGTTCGGTGTTGGCCTCGCTATCGCACAACTGGCAAATATCGTCCTTTCGGACATCCCGCCGGAGAAAGCAGGGATCGGCTCCGGGGCGAATAACACGATTCGCCAGATCGGGGCGTCGCTGGGTATCGCTATCATCGGCGCGGTGCTGTTCGGCAACTTTGCCAGCGAAGCAACGCCATTGATTCAATCGTCTACCGCTTTCACGAAATTTGCAGATTCTGTCGCCGCCGATCCGAACCTCTCTAAAGAGTCAAAGATTATCGGTGGACAGTTCAAGAGTTTCGAGGCGACTGCGAAAAACTCGATCATCAAGGGTCTGGAAAACAATGAAGGCTTCAGCAACGATGCTGACATTCTGGATACCGCGCTGGCAAACATCCCGCCAGCCGCCAAAACGCTCCTGTCGTTGCAAGGGGTAGAACTCAACAAGCCGGAAGTCGTGACGAAGATCAAGACCGAACTCAAGCCTTATGTCGATACCCTTGGCAACGAGATTGTAACTGCGCTCGGAACCGGATTTTCATCGGCGGGACGTATGGCCTCAACCGTTGCAGCCGTATTCGTGGCACTCGGCGCGGTCTGTTCGCTGATGCTGCCAAATCGCAAGCGTCAACCGGGCGAACAGGTCGCCATCGCTGCACACTAGCCAGCTTATCGTTCGATAACCAGCAGCGAATGGGTCGCAACCTGTCCGCTGTTGGTTATCAAACAACCTGGAACAAAGGTTCATCTTCCCTCTCCAAATACCCCGTATTCGCTTATAATTGATAGCGTTAACAGAAGCCGGGGTGTTCATGTCCAATTCAGCAATCACCTCTTTTATTGGTCGCTCACAGGAAATTGACGAAATCGGTGCGTTGCTGGATAACTCATCCTGCCGCTTGCTGACGCTCATCGGGCCAGGCGGGATCGGCAAGACGCGCCTGGCAATCGAGCTATCTTCGCGCAAGGAAGAAGCATTCCCCGATGGTGTGTTCTTTGTGCCGCTTGCCCCACTCAGCCGCAATGACGATGTTCTGGCGGCTATCGCGGAAGCGATGACGTTTTGCTTTGATACGGATGACCATGATCCACATGAGCAGTTTTTCGACTATCTGCACGAAAAACATACCAAAGATGTGCTGCTGGTGCTGGATAATTTCGAGCATGTGTTGAATAGTGTGGATGTTGTTTCGGAAATCCTCGACGCGACCACCAACCTGAAAATCCTCGTTACTTCGCGGGAAGCGCTCAACCTTCAGGAAGAATGGGTGCGGCAGATCGGAGGAATGAGCTACCCGGAGCGCGAAAATGGCAGGGCGCTGGAACAGTATGGCGCGATACAGCTATTCGTGGATCGGGCGCGTCGGGTACGCGGCGATTTCAATCTGGCCGAAGATAGCCACAGCGTTGTCGAGATATGCCGCCTGGTCGATGGAATGCCGCTGGCAATTGAACTTGCGGTGGGTTGGCTAAAGACGCTCCGACCCGCTGATATTGCCCATGAAATCCGGCGCAATATTGATATTCTGGCGACCCGTTCGCGCAACCTGCCGGAGCGCCATCGGAATATTCGCTCCGTGTTCGACCATTCGTGGCAACTTCTTTCGGACGCCGAACGCGATGTATTCAGGAAACTGTCGGTGTTTCGCGGCGGCTTCACGCGCGAGGCCGCAGAGGTAGTCGCAGGGGCAGCGCTGTACACAATGGCAGGTTTGACGGATAAATCGCTGATCGTCATGAGCGCTACAGGCCGTTATGACATCCACGAACTGTTGAGGCAATATGGCGCGGAACAGATGGACGCCGCAGGCCAGACCGAAGATGTCCGATGCGCATACATCGACTACTATCTGACAATGCTGCATCGGCTGGAATGCGATATTAAATCGCGGCAGCAGCTTCCTGCCCTGACAACCATCGCCGTTGATTTTGAAAATATCCGTCACGCATGGCAGATCGCCGTGCAAATGCAGGAATTTACGGGGATGTATCACGCCGTCGAAAGTCTGCATTTCTTCGCAGATATGCGCGGACGCTATCATGAAGTCGTGGCGTTGCTGCGGATGACTGTCGAGCAATTTCCACAGCCGCCTATCCCGGAACAAGCCTATATCCTTTACCGGATTCAGACACGCCTGGCGCGGTTGATCCTGCTTGGCAATCTGCCAATCGCCCCAGATTTGCCAGCGCAACTGGAAACGTATCTGGCCGCAGCGCAGGCGCGTGGGGATCAGGAAGAGATTGGTTTCTGCTTGCTGGTGCTGGGCATCATCAATATCTGGCGTGCCGCCGGGCAACACCAATATACCAATAATATTGCATTGCAATACTTTCAGGATAGCTACGCTGTATACGATACTCTCAACGATACTTTCTATAAGGCCGAGGCGATAGTCTGGGGCGCAGCCTGTACAAAAGAAGATGGGATATATGATCCGGGCGTGCTGGAGCTTGAGCGCGGGTTGGCGTTGCGGCGCGAAATCGGAGACTATAACGGCATCGCGTGGATAACGCTGAACCTCTGCGAGGCCATGATGGTGCAGCTGGATTATGTCAACTGTGAGCGCTATGCCCGCGAAGCACTGGTGCTGATGCAGGAAATCGGCAGCCTGAAAGGGATTCTCCAGGCTATGTTCAAGGTCGCGCAAGCGATCATGCTCAAAGGAGAGTTGAACGAGGCGCGGAAGATGGCGGAGGAGATGCGCGATCTTGCCGACGATAAAAATAATCTTGATGGGAAGATGCTTTCAGCGGGGTTGCTGGCCTTCCTGATCAACATCATGGACGAGAACTATGAAAAAGGGGCAGCACTGGCGCGCGAAAATCATACTATTTCGCTACAGCCATTTTTTGGTGGGCATAATGACCTGAGCGCCCGTTGGGGACAGGCCATTTCGGATTGTATGCGAGGACACTACGAGGCCGCGCGGTTGAGCTATTGCTCTCTATTCTGGAAACGCCACGACGATCCCGGCCCGGCGACGGTCTGCCTGGTGCTGGAAGCCTTCGCCAACACACACGAAAAGGATTATGAATACGCGGTTGAACTGTTGGGACTGGCGTTTGCACAACCTGTTATCAGCAACGGTTGGCTGCAACACTGGTCAGCGCTGGATAAACTGCGTGCTGATCTCAAAAATCAGCTTGGAGAGGCTGCATATCAGGCGGCATGGGAACGCGGGCGCAATTCTGATCTGGAAGCATCCATTGCGTGCATTCTCGGAGAATCCAGCCCTGTCCCGCAAGTCAACGCGAATCAGTCCCTGCTCGAACCCCTCAGTGAACGTGAGATAGAGGTGTTAAGCCTGATTGCCGATGGACTCTCCAACCGTGAAATCGCGGAACGGCTGGTGCTTTCGGTAGGTACGGTGAAAGTCCACACCCGCAACATCTATAGCAAGCTCAATGTTGGCAGCCGTACCCAAGCTATCGCGCAAGCCGCCAGATATAACATCGGGTTACACGGTCCGGCAATATAAACATGACCCCCGGCTAAAGCCGAGGGCTAAACTCAAAATCAGGGTTGCGGGTGTGGGTTTTTATCAAACGCACGAGGAGGGCATCAGAGCCGGCAAATGCTAACTCTATGAGACGCCCTAATCCTTCTTTGGCGGCGGGGCGTTGCGACGACGCACAACCTGTACAGGTGCGTTCGGGTCACGCGGCTTCGGTCCGCTTGGCGCGGCTGGCGGCGTTGCGCTGGCTTCCGGTGCGGCGGCTTGTGCCGGAGCAGCCGGTGCTGGTGGCGGCGTTGCTGGCGCGGCTGGTTGTGCTACCGGAGTGGCGGGAGTTGCGGCAGCGGGTGCAGCAGTCGCGCCAGCGGCAGGAGCAGCACCACCTGCACCACGACGGCGTACAATCGGCTTCCCGTCGGCGGTGAATGAAGCACCGGGCGCGGCAGTCTGTGCAGCCGCAGGAGCAGTCGGGGTCGCAGCAGCGGCGGGCGCGGCACTCGCGGCGGCAGGGGTTGCAGCGGGGACAACAGCCGCAGGAACAGCCGCAACCTCCGGCGCTTTATCGCTGGTCGGGCCAGGGCGCGACTTGACGAGGCCAGGTATCTTGGCACGTGCCTTCTGTACGTCTTTATGATCATAACCGCCACGTGCCGCACTTTCCTCAGCAGCAACCGTCGGCGCGATGCTTTCCCAGTAGCGGATTTCCTTGCTCAGTTTCGGCATATCATAGATGTGGTGTCCGGTACGGTCATAGCTCGCCAATTCGTAATCGTGATCCATCTTGATCGCGTCGAATGGACAATATTCGGCGCAGTAACCGCAGTTCATGCACACGTCTACGTCAATGAAGAAGGCTTCGGCCTCTACCTTTATTTTATTGGTTGCCGGGTCTCTGGCCTGAACAATCCAGATACACTGTGGCGGGCAAACCTTCGCGCAGATACCGCAAGCTGTACACCAGTCCTTGCCGGGATATTCCGGGTCGTCATTGTTATAGGTGACGAGGAACGGAATGAAGCGGAAGCGCTCCGGCACGGCAATCTTTTCTTCGGGATACTGTACCGTATAGACGCCTTTGCCCTTCAAACTCTGCTTGGTCTGGAAGGCTTCGATGCCATTGCGCCGTCCGAACCATTTCAGGTCGTCGGCAAAGGACTCGAAGAAGTGTCTTATGGTGACAGTAAACCCTTTGAGAATCCCAATTCCATACATAGTTAAAGCCTCTGTCGCCTCTACCGATCCGTCTCGCCCAACACAATGTCGATACTACCAAGAATTGCCACCACGTCCGCGACCTTGTGACCCTTGCTCATCTCGCCCAACGGCGTCAGATTGATGAAACTGGGGGCGCGTACATGGTAGCGCCAAGCGTTGCCACCACCCGCAGAGACGCAGTAGTAACCAAGTTCACCCTTCGGGTTTTCGACGTGACCATAGCTTTCGCCTTCTGGTACTTTGATCGAATAACTGGTCTTGCCGCCGAAGATGCTCTGACCCTTTGTTTCTTGCAGTTTGGGCAGAATCTGCTTCAGAATGCGGATGCTCTGACGGGCTTCGTCGATACGGAGCATATAGCGGTCAAAAATATCGCCGTTATAGCGTACCGCCACATCAAATTCCAGTTCTGGATAGATGCTGTACGGTTGAGCGCGGCGAATATCATAAGGTACACCCGAAGCACGCAGCAACGGCCCGGCGGCGCTCATGCCGATTGCCATTTCCGGTGGGAGCAAACCAACTCCGATAGTACGGGTTTTCAGGATTTCGCTGCCAGAGATGAATGTATCTACTTCGTCGATAGCGCGAGGGAGTTTCTCATTGATCAATTCCGTGAGATATTCCATTGTGTTGACATCGCGCACCTTGTCGTTGAGCAGGTTGGCGTAGCTGGTCATACGTTCCGGCAAGTCGGCCTTCACGCCGCCGATACGCAGATAATTGCACATCAGACGCGCGCCCGAAGTCGCCTCAAAGAAGTCGAGGATGTGTTCACGGTTCTCAACCGCATAGAGCATCGGCGTGAAGAACGCGCCGAGGTCGTTCAGCAGGAAGCCAACCGCCCAGAAGTGATTGACGATACGTGTCAATTCCGCCATGAGAACGCGGATCAGTTCGGCGCGATATGGCACAGTGACAGCGCCACCCATCAACTGCTCAACCGCCAGCGCGTAGCCGAGGTTGTTGCTCATGCTGTTGATATAATCGAGCCGATCTGTGAATGGCATATTTCCGTACCACGTGTTGCGTTCGCCAATCTTTTCGTGGTTACGGTGCAGATAGCCCATCACAGGCTGCAAATCTTCAATCGTCTCGCCGTTGAGTTCCATAATCATACGGAACACGCCGTGCGTTGAGGGGTGGTGCGGACCGAGGTTGACCGTCAGACGGTCTGTCTTGATTCCGCTGCTGGCCTCAATATCGATTCCCAGATTGGAGCCATCATAGAGGTGCTGATCTGTCGGCGTATAGACCGAGGGATCAAAGCCTGCCGGGAAGCGCACGTTATGCCCAAAGGGGTTATATTCTTCGGTGCGATAGACGTGTCCATCGGGATGGCGTGAACCGAAGGGCTTGTTTTCCTCTTCGTAGTACGCCTCTTTCCAGTCTTTGCGCATCGGGTAGCCCTGAAAGCCTTCCCATAGCAAAATGCGCTTGAGGTTCGGGTGTCCGGGGAAGCGGATGCCATACAAATCGTAGGCTTCGCGCTCCTGGAAATCCGCACCTGGATACACACGAATCAGGCTGGGGATAGTTGGTTCGCTGCGATCTGTCTGCGCCTTGAAGACCAGTCCTGGCCCACCTTCTGGAACGCGGAACGCATGGTAAACCATTTCCATATGATCACCGCGTCCGAGATAGTCCACCCCGGTGGCGCTGGAAAGGTAGTTATAGCCAAGCCCATCGCGGATATACGAAGCGACTTCCACAAGTTTATTGGAGTCGATGATTACGCCCTGATACCCCTTGCGATCATCCGATTTGACCGCTTCGGGGAAACGCGCCTTGAGGTCATTGATCGAATCCTCAAGCGTTGTTGGTCTGCTGATTACCTGATCAGTCATGATGATTTTCCTTAAGCCTTGACATCGGCGGCGGCAGCCAGCGCCAGCGCCTTGACGACATCTTCTGTCGTGGGCGTTTCACGGTTCAGTTTGGCTTCCTTCTTGAAGATTTCCAGTTGACGCGGATCGATCAAATCCGGGCCGAGTACCGGAACGGGGATCGGCTCATTCGGGCCATTGCCATACCAGGGTGTGCTGGCGGCGACACCGAGCGACTGCTGCTGCATCCGCTTCTGGAGAGTGATCAGACCGTTGAGCAGTGCCTGCGGGGTTGGTGGGCAACCGGGAACATACACATCGGTGGGCAGGAACTTATCCACACCACTCACGACGTTATAGCCTTCCTTGAAAGGACCACCACCGGAAGCGCACGCGCCCATCGCCAGAACATACTTCGGTTCCGGCATCTGGTTATACAGACGCACAATCGGAACGATCATTTTCTTGGTAACTGTACCGCTGACGATGATCAGGTCGGCCTGACGCGGGCTGGCGCGTTGAATGTCCATTCCGAATCGCGCCATATCGAAACGGCTGGACGCCGTTGCGATCATTTCGATTGCGCAGCAGGCCAAGCCAAAGAGAAGCGGCCAGATCGACATACTGCGTGACCAGCCATAGAGCTTGCTGATGCTTGTGATTGCGACGTTGGACTGCATTTCTTCCGGGACGGGAATATCCGGGTTTTGCAGCGCCTTCAGGTCTAATTCAGCCATCTTGAGCCTCGTACCATTCTGTTAAAATATCCTTCAGGATACGTTCATTCACCAGTGCAGGGTCATCCGCAAAACCTGGGAGCGCGATAATCCATTGATAAAGCTGCTCCAGCCCGATCTCTTCAATCGCCGCGTCCGGGTGTGCCGCCATCAGTGCCAGCACAATCTCATAGGTATATTCCCAGAATAGCGAATTTAACTCAGACATTCACGGATAATCGGATTATAACCAATTGCGCCCAACTTCACAATTAAGGACAATGAAAAAAGAAACCCTTGCAAACGATTCTAAACATAATTCACAAAGACCCGGCGCTGAAGCACCGGGCTAAACTCAAAGAGGGAGCGATCATCTGAGAAGAAACCAACGCTTGCTCAACTCCGGTGGAATCCGTCGATATTTGATAGAAACTCGCACTATAGCCCTAATCTTTGAGTTTAGCCCTCGGCTTTAGCCGGGGGATGGAGTTACTCTTATATGCTAGGACTCAAGGTTGCTGTTTCGTCGGAGCCTTCGGGCGCATATACAGGAACCAGAACACGTCCTCTGGATAAGCCTCCCCCAGGCGCTTGTCCCAGATGAATCCGCTCTTTTCCAGATAACCGCGAATGGATGTATCGAAACTCCGCACGCCCGCGAACTGTGGATCAGTGAGCTTGTCTTGCGCTCTGAGAGCATCGACCAGATGCTCAACCATGACGCGCTTTTCGATCTCCGAAGGGTAAGCCTCGCCGCAGCGTTGTTGATCATCACGGCATTCCTGAGCTAGCCCACCGAGCGTTTTCAATCGCGCGTCGAGTTCGCGCTCCAGCTTGCCCTCCCAGGCGACAGGCCATTCGGTGCGCGCCTTGTCGAGCAGGGTTTGCGCTTCCGCGACCTTTGCCTGTTGATCGGGCGTGAGCAGATTGTGGAGCATATTCAATCGATGCAGCCGCATCAGCAACCCGCCGATAGTCAGGCGCGGCATATTCGGCGGCATCCCGCCATAGAGTTCTTTTTCATAAACGTATGGGACAATCCCGGAAGCCATCTCCGAGACTGTCCGTACATCATTGTTCAGGTCAAACTGGATGACTGGTTGCGCGATTAGCATAAGTTGCGCTTCCTTCACTAAACCAACGTTATTTGCGATACGTCTTCACATTCGAGAATTGTGGCGACGATTGCACTGTGGTGATTCGATTCGTAGCGGCTTGCGTATCCCGCTGCCATTCGACAACGACGCTTCCGTCGGCCTGCGTATAGCTCACCGTAGGGAGAAGCTGCAACACCTGTGCAAATCCGGCGATCAACGTTTTGTTTTCGCTGCTGGTGCGGAGTACGAACCAGTTGTTGGGCATCCATTCGATGCTGACATCAATGCTGTTCCATTTGCCTTCCATGCGGAAAGGTGGTTCAGCGCGGACGCAATCCAGATAAATCGAACCGAGACGTGACGCCCACAGGTTGCCATTCACACGCTCTTCGATATAGTAGGGACGGTGTTCCGGTTCGTTGTAAAACCATGTACGCGAACTCGCGGTCATGTTCGGGTGTTCCTTTAGCGATAATGCAAATTACCTTCGATCATAGCGCAGGTTAGCGCACAAAACCAGAGCAGGTCAAAACGAGGCAGGGTTGACTGGAATCCGGGTCGGGAAGGTTATTTTTTCCAGCTTGCGTGCTTGAAGAAAGCCCCTTGCAGTCTGAAATTTGCCTGCAAGGAGCGAAGTGTCATCAGTTGATGACGTTGAGTGGGATTACATCGGCTGTGGTGAATTGCAGGACGCTGATACGCGCGGCAACATCGCGGGCAATCTTGCGAATCGCCAGCGCGGGTTCGCTGGTTGGCTCGGTTGACACAATCGGACGCCCATAATCGCCACCCTTGCGAATATCGGCTTGCAGCGGGATACGTCCGAGGAACGGCACTTTCCGGGCATTGGCGAGATTTTCGCCCCCACCCGTACCAAACAGATCGCCCGCCATGTTTTCTACGACGCCGAGGATCGGCACGTTCAACTGCTCGAACATCGCCAGACTGCGTACCGCGTCCCCTACCGCGACATCCTGCGGCTGGCTGACAATGACCGCACCGGAAAGCGGCACGGATTGCGCCAGACTGAGCGGAGCATCGCCTGTTCCCGGCGGCAGGTCTACCACCATATAATCGAGCGTCCCCCAACTCACATCAGTGAAGAACTGGCGAATTGCACTGTGCAGCATCGGGCCGCGCATGATCAGCGGCGTATTGCCATCGGTCAGATAGCCCATGCTGATCGATTTCACGCCATAGGTTTCAAAGGGAATCATCTTATTCTCGATAACTTTCGGGCGTCCGGTGGTCAGCCCAAGCATCATCGGAACATTCGGGGTCAGAATGTCCGCATCGATCAGGCCGACACGCGCCCCTTCCATCGCCAGCGCTACCGCCAGGTTGACGGATACCGTAGTCTTGCCGACGCCACCCTTGCCGCTGCCAACAGCGATAACGTGGCGAATATCAACATTCAAATTGCCCTGATTTTTGCCGCGTACTTCGGCATCCCATTTCACATCAATTTCCTTGATGTTCGGAACTTTCAGGACGGCAAGCCGCGCCGCGCCGTGAATCACATCCTTGAGCGGGCAAGCGGGCGTGGTGAGTACAATCGTAAAGTGCGCGACCCCATCGGGGGTGACGTTCAGGTCGCGGATCATATTTAGCGTGACCAAATCCTTGCGGAGTTCGGGTTCGATGACGGTTCCGAGCGCCTTCATCACGGCGTCGTGTTGGTTTGTCATACTATTCCTTCCATAACACAATGAAAATTATACCAACAGACAAGGCGAGATAGCAGAATCGCACGCTACTCAATAACTTTCAGGGCGTTTTTGTGACACAATTCACAATTGGATGTATAATTATCGTTGTTCACACAGGCTAGAGGGTTGAATACAGTGATTCGCTCTACAGGGCAACCGAACAATTCGACTTCGTTACCGGAGCGCGTGCGCCTCGGTTTTATTCGTGTCGACAAGCACATCACAAACTGGATGGCGAAATATGGTGTTGTGCTTTTGCGCGTCAGTCTGGGGATCGTGTTTTTCTGGTTCGGCGTGTTGAAGTTCTTTCCGAGCCTTTCGCCCGCGCAGGAACTCGCCACACGAACGATTGAAGTATTGAGTTTCGGCCTCGTGAAACCGTCGTTATCACTGCCGATATTGGCGCTCTGGGAATGCCTGATCGGGCTGGGGTTGATCAGTGGAAAGTTCCTGCGGGCGACCATTCTCCTGCTCCTGCTGCAAATGCTCGGCACAGTGACGCCGTTGGTTCTGTTTCCCAATGAATCCTTCACGCAGTTTCCCTATGCGCCAACGTTGGAAGGGCAATACATTATCAAGAACATCGTTCTGGTGAGCGCGGCGCTTGTCGTCGGCGCGACAGTACGCGGTGGACGGTTGGTCGCCGACCCGAAGAAGGTCAAGACGACCTGAGTTAAAGGTATATTGCAGGGACGGGTTTCCAGGCTTGCCCGCAAATTGATTTAAGCGTAGTACAGGTGGATTGACCCCACCCTAAATCCCTCCCCGCCAGCGAGGAGGGACTTCCAAACCAGGGTGTTAACTCCCTTTCCCTGCTGGCGGGGAAAGGGTTGGGGATAGGGGTCAATTTGTCGACTTATACACCAATTTCATTTGCGGACAACCCTTTCTGCCCGTCCGCGATGCCTGTCACGCTGGTTTATGAACGGGGCGCGGCGCTATGCCTGAACGTGCCATATTGCTAACCACCACATGATGGAACGGGCGAATCACGTTGAAATATAAAACGCCCGTCCATTTCTTGTAGTAGACCAGCGTTATCACATAAAAGCGCTGCTTCCCGTTATCCAGCGGTTCCGCGACAATTGCCACATATGCCGCGAGATGCGCCTCTTCTGCACAGGCCACCCAATAATGATTTTCCTCTGCCAGCCGTACCTTGAAAAATGACAGGTACTTACCCGGCTCAAATGGAACCTGATCGGGGGTCAGATTCAGCCGTTTCGGGACGCCTTCCTGTTTCAAGCCAATCAATGGGACGAGGGCGCGGCGCACCTGATACAGGAATTTGATCCAGGCTGGATAGTAGTCAATGAAGCCGAGGATAAATTCGCGCAGACTGCAAGACCCTTCAACCATTTTTACATCGACATGGTTTGCGCCTTTGACAAGCCGGGCAAGGGCGGGGAAAGTATTCACATAGGCTGGAATCATGAGAGTTTCCTTTCGGGGGTAAGATGCAAAAGGTCTGATAATTCGGTGAACAGAGCGATCAAGGGTTGACCGTGCAGCGATGGAACGATATAGCCAGCGCCGACGTAGACCATATATAGCGTTTGCGCGATGGTTTGCGCGCGCTTCGGGTCATCAACGAGTTGGCTTGTGAGTTGCAACAGGTATTCCTGTCGGCGCAGATCGATCCGTTCCAGCACGGCACGGGCTATCGCATCATGTGTTGCCCACGCCCGGAGTGCAATCTCATAGGGGTTGTGTTCAGAGACGATCCTGATCAGGTAGTCGAGTTTTTGCATTGGCGTTTGCTTGTGGGTTTCGATTTCCTCGATCACTACCGTAACACCTTCCTGTTCGGCAAATTCCAGCAACGCTGCCAGATATTCCTGATGATTTTTGAAATGGTGATAAAACGAACCTTTGGTGACTTGCAGCGTGTCGGTCAGCGATTCGATGGTCAGGCTTGCCGCGCCGTGTTTCGCCAGAATATCCCACCCTGCCAGCAGCCAATCCTGTTTTGTCTTGCGACTTGTTGTACTCATCCATACCATACCGTATTGTATGTTTTATAGAATACCATACGGTATGGTATTGTCAAGCAGGCAAAAGATGATTCATGCTTCACAGCGGATTGGTTTACCAGACAATAGATAGCTACAATCGGAGACATAAAGTATGCCTGATGTAGAATCAAAGAATATGTCTTATCTCATAACGATTATGGTTCGATAACCAGACTTGGTGCTTCAAGGGTTGTCTGCAAATTGGGTTGAGCGTAGACTACTCAAATTGACCCCGCCCTCAATCCCTCCCCGCCAGCGAGGAGGGACTTCCAGACGCGCGGTTTGGCTCCCTTTCCCTGCCTGCGGGGAAAGGGCGGGGGTTAGGGGTCAATCGCTGTCTTTTCATTTGCGGACAACCCTTGAAGCGCCGGGTCTGGAATAACTTCATTTTCCCCGGAATTTCTGCTACATTTTTCATTGAAAGGATTCACAATGACAGACGACGTGTTGAGGACAATCGAAAGCGTTGCGGGTTTCCGCGCTGGTGTAGCGGCGGCGGGTATTCGGCGCACGGGTGGAAATGATGTCACGCTGATCACATCAGATCGGGCGTGTGTGGCGGCAGGCGTATTCACGACAAACAAGGTGTATGCTGCGCCTGTCGCAGTGGACAAAGAATTGATTGCCGATCATCCAGAACGCTTTCGGGCGGTGCTGATCAATGCCGGGAACGCGAATGCTTGCACCGCCGAGGAAGGTATTCGTAACGCCAAACAATCTGCAACCTGGGTAGCTGAACGGCTCAACTGTGCGGCGGACGAGGTGCTGGTAATGTCTACCGGCGTGATCGGCGTTCAACTTCCGATGGAAAAAATGCAGGCGGCGATCCCACTGGCAGTTGCCAATTTGCGCGTTGATGGTTGGGATGACGCCGCGCGTGCCATGATGACAACCGACACCAAGCCGAAAATCGCGCGTGTTACGCAGGATGGTTATACGATTGCTGGCGTTGCCAAAGGCGCGGCAATGATTGCGCCAAACATGGCGACAATGTTGGGCTGCGTTGTCACGGATGTGAAGATTTCGCCAGAGGTGCTGCAAAATGCGCTACGGCAAGCCGTCAGCAAATCCTTCAATCATATAGTCGTCGATGGCGATATGAGTACCAACGATACTGTGTTGGCGCTGGCAAATGGCGCAAGCGGCATCGAAATCAAAGAAGGTGCGCAACTCGCAAAATTCAGCGAAGCGCTGTCCAGCGTTTGCAAGGTGTTGGCACAGGCCATCGTCCATGATGCTGAGGGCGCGACGCGCTATATCACTCTGCATGTCACCGGGAGCGATGATTTCGAGAAGGCACACCTGATCGCCAATGTGATTGCCACTTCGCCACTAGTCAAAACTGCCTTCTATGGCGGCGATGCCAACTGGGGGCGTATCCTCGCAGCGGCTGGACGTTCCGGCGTCGACGTGGATGCTTCCAGACTTTCGCTCTGGTACGAAATCGGGGAAAAAGAACCCAAAGGCGGTCTCAAACTTTGTGAGCGCGGCGTCCCATTGAACTATCCCGATGCAGAAGCGAACGCAATTGCCGCCAGCCCGGAAGTCACGGTAACGCTCGATTTGGGCATGGGCAACGAGATGGCTACCGTCTGGACGAGCGACCTCAGTCACGATTATGTAAGTATGAATGGGCATTACAGGACATGACCAACCATCTGGCGAACGAGACCAGCCCCTATCTATTGCAGCACGCTGATAACCCTGTCGAGTGGTATCCCTGGAGTGCAGAAGCGCTCGAACGCGCAAAGGCCGAGGACAAGCCAATCCTCCTGAGCATCGGTTATAGCGCGTGCCACTGGTGTCACGTCATGGCACACGAGAGTTTCGAGGACGCTGCTACCGCCGAATACATGAACGCGCATTTTGTGAATATCAAGGTGGATCGGGAAGAGCGCCCCGATCTCGATGATATTTATATGCAGGCGACGCTGGTTTTCACGCGCGGGCATGGAGGATGGCCTATGACCGTTTTCCTGACGCCGGAGGGGAAACCATTTCATGCCGGAACGTATTTTCCCAAAGAAGATCGCTATGGAATGCCCTCGTTTCGGCGTGTGATGATTGCCGCAATAGAAGCCTACACCAATCGGCGCGCACAGATTGAAGAAGGGGCTGACGAAGTTGCCGATTCCCTCAAACGCGATAATCTGGCGCTTGGTGGTGCGGATGCAGAACTCACCAAAGAACTACTGCAAAAAGCCTATCGCGGCATGATTCAGGATTTCGATTCGGTTCACGGCGGTTTACAGAAGGGCGCACCCAAATTCCCAGCTGCGATGAGTCTGGAATTTATCCTGCGCCAGTGGATACAGGAAAAGCACGAACGCGCCGAAGAGGTGTTGACCTTCACCCTGAAAAAAATGGCGCAAGGCGGCATGTACGATCAGATCGGTGGGGGATTCCATCGTTATAGCGTAGATGCGGAATGGCTTGTCCCGCACTTTGAGAAGATGCTCTATGACAACGCGCAATTGAGCCGTATCTACCTGCGCGCATGGCAAACGACGCGCGATCCATTCTTCCGCCAGATTGCCGAAGAAATCTATGATTACATCCTCCGCGAAATGACAGATGCTTCTGGCGGGTTCTATTCCGCGACAGACGCCGATTCCGAGGGCGAAGAGGGTAAGTTCTTCGTCTGGTCTTTGCGCGAGATACGCGAAACCCTGCCGAGCGATCTGGCCGATACCGCAGTAGCATATTGGGACGTGACCAATAAGGGCAACTTTGAAGGACACAATATTCTCAATGTCCCTGTTGATGAAAGCGAAGTCGCGGCAAAACTGGAAATCTCCGTTGAGGTTTTGCGGGAACGCATCACCGAAGCGAAGCATCTGCTCTACGCAACACGTACTCATCGTGTTCATCCGGGGTTGGATAACAAAATCCTGACCGCGTGGAATGGATTGATGCTGGCGAGTCTGGCGGAAGCGGCGCGTGTTCTGGATCGGGATGACTATCGGGCGGCAGCAATCAAAACTGCTGAATTTCTGTTTTCAGCAATGGTCGCGCCGGACGGCAGGCTGTATCGAACGCATAAAGCCGGAACCAGCAAATTGAACGGCTATCTTGAAGATTATGCCAACCTGATTGATGCATTGCTGGAAATGTACCAAACCACCTTTGACAAACGCTATTTCAGCGAAGCGCAACGTCTGGCTGATCACGTTTTGGCGCACTTTGCCGCGCCCGATGGCGGTTTCTTTGATACGTCCGACGATCACGAGGCTTTGATCGCCCGTCCGCGCAACTTGCAGGATAACGCCACGCCAAGCGGTAACAGTATGATTGCCAAGTGCCTGCTGCGTCTCGGCGCATATACAGGCGATGAAAAGTATGAAGAGGCGGCACGGGGCGGCTTGCGGAAGCTGATTAATGCCGTACAGCAATATCCAACTGCATTCGGTGAGGCACTCAATGCGATGGATTTGCTGATACACGGAATGCAGGAAGTCGCTATCGTTGGCGCGGAAGCCGAATCGCGCCCATTGTTCGCTGTCATCGAAGAAACCTTTCGCCCGACGATGATTCGTGCATGGATAGCCAATGATGTCGAGGACGGTCAAACACCGCCGTTGCTGGACTATCGCATGAAAGTTGACGGCAAGGCAGCAGCGTATGTCTGCGAACATTTTGTATGTAAACGTCCCGTGACAGAACCAGACGCCCTGCGCGGATTGTTGCGCTAGCCGATTTAAACGGGCTAACCAGACCGGGCGCTTTAAGGCTTGTCGGCCAATGAAAAGGTAGCGATTGACCCCTAACCCCCCGCCCTTTCCCCGCTGGCAGGGAAAGGGTGACAGGGTGCGCGTCTGGGAGTCCCTCCTCGCTGGCGGGGAGGGGTTGAGGATGGGGTCAATTTGATGCTTACGCTCCACTCAATTTGCGGACAATCCTTTCAGCACCGGGATGTCGGAAACTGCTTATACACTTCCAACAGTCGCCCGCAACTGATAGCGCTATAATCATTTGCAAACAATCGCTTAAAGGGTTTTGCATTGACCACTATGCACGGTTTTGAACTCGTCCGCGAGGAACATATCACCGAACTCGACACCCAGGCTAAACTTTATCGGCATATCAAGACAGGCGCGCAGCTTCTCTCGCTCGAAAACAAAGATGAAAACAAGGTTTTCGGGATCGGGTTCTTCACGCCGCCGCAATCGTCCAACGGGTTGACTCACATCCTTGAACACTCTGTATTGTGTGCATCGCGCAAATATCCGGTCAAAGAGCCTTTTGTGGAACTGGCAAAGTCGTCGCTGAATACGTTCCTCAATGCGATGACTTTTTCCGATTCGACATGGTATCCCGTCGCTAGTACCAACATGCGCGATCTCTATAACCTGATCGATGTCTATCTCGACTGCGTATTTTATCCACAGCTTCCCCCGCACATCCTGCGACAGGAAGGCTGGCATTATGAACTGGAAAACCCGGACGAGCCGATTGTTTATAAGGGCGTCGTCTTTAATGAAATGAAGGGGAATTATTCCTCGCCGGATGGTTTGATCGGGGATTTCTCGCAACAATCGCTGTTCCCGGATACCTACTATGCCTATGATTCCGGTGGTGATCCGAAGGTGATCCCAACACTCACCTATGAGGAGTTTACGGAGTACCATCGCCGTCACTATCACCCCTCGAATTCGATGATCTATTTTTATGGGGATGATGATCCAGTCGAGCGCCTGCGCCTTATGGATGCCTATCTGAAGGATTTCGATCCCGCACCAATCGAAAAGGTAATTCCTGAGCAAAAGCCGTTCACTGCGCCGCGTAGCGCTCAACATTCCTATGCTGCCAGCGAAGACAGCGAGGATGGGAAATCATTCGTCACGGTGAATTGGGCGTTGCCGGAATTTACCGATTCAGAACTGGATATGGGTCTGACGATCCTGCAATATATTCTGATTGGAAGTTCCGCCAGCCCATTGCGCAAGGCGTTGATTGATTCCGGCCTCGGTGAGGGTCTGACAGGTGGTGGCATCAACAACTATCAGAAGTTCCCCTATTTCAGTACCGGGCTGAAAGGGATCAAGCCGGAGAGCGCTCCGCAGGTCGAACGGATCATCCTCGAAACGCTGGAAAAACTCGCCAAAGATGGCATCGAGCCGGATATGATCGAAGCGGCGATGAACAGCACCGAGTTCACGTTGCGTGAAGCGAATACCGGCTCTGCGCCGCGTGGTCTGGTCTACCTGTTTGGTTTGATCGCCAACTGGCCTTACGGTCATGATCCGTTCGAGGCGATCAGCTATGAAAAGCCTCTGGGCGCAGTGAAGGCGCATCTCGCAAAAGGTGAACGCTATTTCGAGGATTTGATTGCCCGTTATCTGGTCAATAATCAGCACCGGACAACCGTACTGCTGACGCCGGATGCCACACTTGGCGAAAAGACGGAACAGGAAGAAGCCGAAATACTGGCTGCCGCCAAAGCCAAAATGAGCGAAACGGATTTGCAGCATATCATCGCAGAGACGGAAGAACTGAAACAGATTCAGGTCACGCCGGATAGCGAAGAAGCGCTGGCAACGATCCCCACGCTGAAGCTGGAAGATATGGAGAAGAAGCATAAAGCGCTTCCGATCACGGTGTCACAGGATAGGGGCGTGACGATTCTCTATCACGACCTGCCGACGAACGGGATCATCTACCTCGATCTGGCGCTGGAAATGCACACGCTGCGCCCGGAACAAGTCTCCTATGCCGGATTGCTGCGCCGTGTCCTGCTGGAAATTGGTACGGAAACCGAAGATTACGTCAAGTTCTCACAGCGTATCGGACGCAAGATCGGCGGGTTGAGCGCTGCGCCGTTGATCAGCATGAAGGATGGCGGCACAGATGGCGTCGCGCGTCTCGTTCTGCGTGGCAAGGCAACTCCGGCACAGGCCGACGACCTGCTGGCTATCATCCGCGATGTACTGCTCACGGTCAAACTGGACAACCGCGAACGCTTCAAGCAGATTCTGATGCAGGAAAAGGCACGGCTGGAATCCGGGATTGTCCCAAGCGGGCACAGTTTCGCTATAACGCGACTCGGCGCGATGCTCAACGAGGCATCGTGGGCAACCGAGCAAATCAGCGGTGCGGATTATCTGTTTTTCGTGCGCGGTCTGGCGGAAAAAATCGAAACCGACTGGGCGTCTGTGCTTGCGGAACTCGAAGGCGTCTATAAGACACTGGTCAATCGCAACGGCCTGATCGCCAACGTGACGCTGGATGCCGCCAATTATGCAGAGTTTGCGCCAAAGTTGAGCGCTTTCCTGAGTGCGCTACCGAATAAGGAAGTAACGCTGCAACGCTGGTCGCCGCGCAAAAACGCCAAAAATGAAGCGCTGACGATCCCGGCACAGGTGAACTATGTCGCAAAGGGCGCGAACCTGTTTGAAGCGGGCTATGAACCACATGGCTCTGTGGCAGCGATCACCAACTACACGGGACTAACCTATCTCTGGGAGCGCATCCGCGTGCAGGGTGGCGCGTATGGCGGGTTCAATCGCTTCAACGAACTGTCCGGGACGTTTGTCTTTGCCAGCTATCGTGACCCGAACCTGACCGGGACACTCGATAACTATGACGGGATGCCCGGCTTCCTGAGCGATCTGGAGGTGAGCGATTCGGAAGTAGAGCGTTCGATCATCGGCGCGATTGGCGAAATTGATGCCTATCAACTCCCGGACGCAAAAGGGTATACTTCGCTGGTCGAATACCTGACCGGGCAGACTAACGCCAAACAGCAGCAGATGCGCGATGAACTGCTCGGCACAACAGCGCAGGACTTCAAGCGTTTTGGCGAAATCCTGAAACGGATGGAGCCACTTTCGCGTGTGGTTGTGGTCGGCTCTAACGCCGATGTTGAAAAGGCCAACGAGGAACGCGGCGACTTCCTGACCGTAACAAAGGTGCTTTAATCAAAAACGAGGTATATATACCCCGTATCGGCTTTTGACTTTATACAGGGCGTGTCGATGACGCGCCCTGATTGTTGTTAATTGTGTTTTATCATAAATTAAGGGGAAATTTTTCATGATCCGCTGGGGCGTTATCAGTACAGCAAAAATTGGTCAGCAACAGGTTATTCCGGCAATTCAGGCATCCAACAATGGGCGCGTTGTAGCGATTGCCAGCCGTGACCACGAAAAAGCCACCGAAGTCGCGGGGCAGTTGGGCATCGAACGCGCCTATGGCGGCTACGAAGAACTATTAGCCGATCCGAATATCGACGCAATCTATAATCCATTGCCGAACGATGGACATGCGCCCTGGTCAATCGCGGCGTTGCGCGCGGGTAAACACGTCCTTTGTGAAAAGCCGTTTGCCATGACTGCCGCCGAGGTCGAGCCGATGATCGCCGCTTCTAAAGAAACCGGCAAACTCCTGATGGAAGCGTTTATGTGGCGCTACCATCCACAGCACGCCCGCGCCAAAGCGCTGGTTGATGATGGCGAAATCGGCGTACCAAACCTGATTGAAGCCTCATTTACCTATGCCATGAGTTGGGATGAAAGCGCAAATGTGCGCCTCAAGCCGGAACTTGGCGGCGGCGGACTCTGGGACATCGGATGCTACTGTGTCAATAGCATCCGCCTGATGAGCGGGCAGGAGCCAAGCCATGTCAGCGGCTTTCAGACGGTTGGGCAGAAAAGCGGCGTCGATGAATCCTTCGTCGGAATTATGCAATTCCCAAGCGGATTATTAGCTCACTTTGAGTGCGGAATGCGTAGCAGTCCGCGCCAGAGCTACACGATTACAGGCGATAAAGGTCGCATCATTGTACCCTGGGCATATCGCGCTGATCTGGGTACGCCGATGGTGGAACTGATCAAAGATGGAACCAGCGAAAAGATTATCGTCCCGCCGATTAATCAATATACCCTGATGGCAGAGGATTTCGCCGATGCGATCACCAACAATCGCCAACCGCGCTACCCGATGGAAGATGGATTGCGCAACATGCGTGTTCTGGATGCACTGGCACTCTCTGCCCGTGAACTTCGCGTGATCGCGGTCTAGGCTTATGGTGCGTGCATTAATCACAGGAGGAACCGGGTTTATCGGTTCGCATATCGCGCGGGAGTTGATCGCTAACGGGCATACCCCGCGTATCCTTCGTCGGGAAAAATCACCGCTCAAGGCGCTCGAAGGGCTGACTGTCGAACACGCTATCGGAGATGTGACTGATCCTGATTCGCTCGAAAAGGCGATGCAGGGCTGCGACTGGGTGTTTCACGTTGCGGCTGTCGCGGATTACTGGCGTGCCGACAAGAGCAAAATGTATTTCGTGAACGTGGACGGAACGCGGAACGTATTCACCGCCGCCGAAAAAGCAGGTGTGAAGCGCGTTGTATTCACCAGCAGCGGCGCGGCTATCGGGATCAAAGCAGACAAGACGCCTTCTGATGAAACAGTACGGTTCAATCTTGATCCGGCGCGATTCCCTTATGGGCATACGAAATTTCTTGCCGAAGCCGAAGTCGCACGCGCTGTCAAACGTGGGCTGGACGTGGTGACGGTCAACCCGTCTATCGTCATGGGGCCGGGAGACATCAACCAGATTTCCGGCAGCACCCTGATCGAATTGCGCAAGGGATCGATCCCGGCCACGCCTGCTGGCGGTGCAACCTTTATCGACGTTCGGGACGCCGCCGCCGCGCATATTGCCGCTGCCGAACGCGGGCGCACGGGTGAACGCTATATCCTCGGCGCGTATGATCTGACATGGCGCGACCTGATGCCGATAGCCGCGCAGGTGGTTGGGGTGCGTCCGCCGATGTTCGTCTTGCCGGGATTCTTTGCCGAACCTCTCGGACGCCTGATCGATTTCCTGCGCATGTTGAACGCGCCGATTCCACTGGATGGAAACCAGATGCGTCTGAGCGCCAAAAATATCTTCTATGATTGTCGGAAATCGTGGAAGGAATTGGGCGAACCGAAAATCGCCCTGCGGGATATGCTCACGGATACGTTTACGTGGTATCGGGATAACGGGTATGTGCGGTAGGGGTTGATGAATATTGCAATAACAAAACCCCCGGCTAGAGGGTTGTCCGCAAATTGTCTTGCGCGTAAATCATCCCGATTGACCCCACCCTAAATCCCTCCCCGCCAGCGAGGAGGGACTCCCAGGCAGACGTGCGGCTTGGCTCCCTTTCCCTGCCTGCGGGGAAAGGGCGGGGGTTAGGGGTCAATCGCTGCCTTTTCATTTGCCGGGTCTGAATGAGCTATAACTGAATCGTCGCTTCGGAGTCTTCTGTATCACGGTTATAAGCCATCGTATACAAATTGAAGTAGTAGCCGCGATTTGCCAACAGTTCGCTATGCGTGCCGCGCTCGATGATCTTCCCGTGATCCATCACGATAATCAGATCACTCAGGGTGATCGTACTCAGACGGTGGGCAATGATGAAGCTGGTACGATCTGCTAGCAAGCGCCGCAATGCTTCCTGAATGATCTTTTCGGTGTGTGTGTCAATATTGCTGGTGGCTTCATCCAGAATCAGGATACGCGGATCGGCAACCAACGCGCGTGCAAAGGCCAGTAGTTGCCGCTGCCCGACAGAGAGGATCGACGCGCCTTTGGTGATTTTCGTCTGGTAGCCATCTTTCAACTGCGTGATGAAATCGTGCGCGCCAACGGCTTTTGATGCTTCGATTACCTCTTCGTCAGTTGCACCATCGCGCCCTGCACGAATATTTTCCATGATGGTATTGGTGAAGAGGTGCGTTTCCTGCAAGACGACAGCCATATTCGCGCGCAGACTGCGTTGCGTCACATCGCGCACATCGTAGCCATCGACCAGTACACGCCCTCCTGTCACATCATAGAAGCGCATCAGCAGTTTGATCATGCTGGATTTGCCCGCACCTGTATGCCCGACAAAGGCGATTTTCATACCGGGTTTGACTTCGAGATCGATGCCCTGCAAGACTTTCACCTTGCCGTCGTAGCTGAAATCCACGTTATCAAAATGGACTGCGCCCTTGCCTTTGGGCATATCTATCGCATCCGGCTTGTCCTTGACTTCCGGTCTTTCATCCAGCACCTTGAAAAGCTGATCGCCGGATGCCAGCGCCGCCTGTACGTTGCCCCAGCGCTGCGCCATATCGCGGATCGGGTTGAATAGCTGTTCGATGTAGAGGACAAATGCAACCAGCACGCCCGCCGTCAGATTGTTGTTGCTGACCAGAAATCCACCCACCAGCACCAGACCGAACAGGGTCAACCCGGAGAGCAGTTCCAGCACCGGGAAAAATGAGGCCAGCGTTCGCGCAGCTTTCAGATTGATGTCGAGAACTTCCTTGTTGCGCCCGTTGTGAAAGCGCTTGAAGTTATAATCTTCGCGTGCGAAGGCTTGCACCACGCGCACCCCGTTGAAATCTTCGGCAAGGCGCGCATTCACGGAACTGGTGAGTTCGCGGACTTCGGTATAAATGCGGCGGCTGGCGATGCTCCACCGAAACGAGAAGATGAACAGAATGGGCATCGTAACCATAAGCACCAGCGTCAACGGCAGGCTGGTGGCGAACATCACCATGATGATCCCGCCGATGATCACCAGATCGCGCACAATGGCAATCAGTGCAAAGGTGATGAACTCGCGGATCATTTGCACGTCGCCCATGATGCGCGAAATCAAACGCCCGACCTCGTAGCGCGCGAAGAATCCGGCAGAAAGTATCTGCACATGCTCATACAGAACCTGCCGCATATCCCGGATCACAGTCTGACCGAGGCGTACCATCGTTTGAATCTGCAACTTGGTGCTGAGTTGGCTGACAGCGGTGATCCCCAGATAGGCAAAGATGAGCAAGCCCATCAGCCGTAGATCGCCACGCGCAAGGCCATCATCAACCGCCTTGCCGATCAGCGCGGGGCCAAAGATCGCATCAAATACAGAGGTTGCCATCAACAACACACCCGCCGCGAACCGCACGCGATGCGGAGTCAGGAAGCGGAAAATGCGCCGTCCCGAACTCCGGTCATAGTCATAAATGCGAGGGTTGATTTTGGCGTTGTTTAATCCGATTTTGTACATTTACTCATGCTTCATATTTTTTGAAGACCAGCACGCTGTTATGTCCCCCAAAGCCAAACGAATTGGACACAACGTATTGCAGTTCCTTCGCGCGTGCGACGTTCGGCACATAATCCAGATCGCATTCAGGGTCGGGATTTTCCAGATTGATCGTTGGCGGCATCACGCTATCCCGAATCGCCAGCATGGAGAACATCGCTTCAAGCGTCCCCGACGCGCTCAGAGGATGCCCGGTCATGCTCTTGGTGCTGCTTATCGGGATTTTGTAGGCCAGATCGCCAAAGGCTTTTCTGATCACGCGCGTTTCGGTGGAATCGTTCAGGCGCGTACTCGTCCCGTGTGCGTTAATGTAATCAACCTGCTCCGGTGCGATTCCGGCCTTCTGTAACGCACGCTTTATTGCGTAGACTTGTGCTGTACCTTCCTCGTCTGGTGCGGAAAGATGTACCGCGTCACACGTCGCGCCATAGCCGACCAATTCCCCCAGAACCGTTGCACCACGCGCCTGCGCATGTTCAAGAGATTCCAGTACGACAGCAGCAGCGGCTTCACTTGGCGCAAACCCGTCACGGGTGTTATCAAAGGGACGACTGGCTTTGGCGGGATCGCCATCCCAATGGGTGAGCGCACGCATGGCGTCCAGACCGGCCAAACCGCCACGCCCCATTCCAGCTTCCGAACCACCTGCAATAGCAATTTTTGCGTCACCCCGTTTGATGATTTCCGCCGCCTCTCCAATGGCATTGCTGGAAGTGGCACAGGCGGAACTGATCGAGAAATTCAGGCCATGAATACCAAGCCGCATGGCTGTCTGTGCGCTGGACATATTATTGATGGATGTCGGAAAGGCGAGTGGATGCACCTTTGACGGACCACGTTCAAAAAGAAGCCGAAAGTTTTCTTCAAGGGTTTCCACGCCGCCGAACCCGGCGCTCATCAATACAGCAATATCATAGGTATTTTCCGGGGTCACAATGTTGCCAGACATTGCCCATGCTTGTAACGCCGAAGCAACCGCAATCTGTGAATAGCGATCCATGCGGCGCGATTCCTTCAACCCGAACAATTTAACGGGATCAAATCCTCTGATCAGTCCCCCACATTTGACGGACATATCCGATACGTCCACCACGTCGATGCAGCTAATCCCGCTTTCTCCCTGCTTGATACGCTGCCATGTTTCCTCGGTAGAATTGCCGACGCAATTTACCGTTCCCATGCCCGTGATGACGATACGAGTAGACATAAAATATCCTTTCTACGCGCTGTGATTTTATTCCTTTCAACACCGTATGGAAAGAGAAGTCGCGCACTGCCTCTTAATCGGGATGCTAAAATTCGGATGTTTTAGTTGCGAGGGAGGGGGTGGTGTGCTAGACTTCCTTTGCGCTGCACGCACGGGGAAGTTTTAAAAAATGGCTGAAAAAATACTGGTTGTCGATGACGATGTAGACAGCTTGAAACTGATCGGATTAACGCTGCAACGGCAAGGTTTCGAGATTTCTGCCGCAAGTACCGGCAAGCAGGCGCTTGAAAAAGCCCGTAGCGAATTGCCCGATCTGGTGATTCTGGATGTGATGATGCCGGATATGGATGGTGTGGAAGTGTGCCGCAGACTGCGCGCCGATACATCCACCAAATCGATCTCCGTCATTATGTTTACGGCGAAGGCAATGGTCGATGACAAGGTGGCGGGATTCGAGGCAGGTGCAGACGATTATCTGACCAAACCAACGCATCCAGCTGAACTTGTCTCCCGTGTGAAGGCGCTCCTCGCGCGCCGTGCCGCGACGATGGGAACACCCCGCGAACAGACAACCGGAATGGTCTATGGATTCCTCGGCGCAAAGGGTGGCGTTGGCCTGACCACCGTAGCCATGAACGTCGCTGCTGGCCTGACCGGGCGTGGCACAGTCTCCCTTGCAGATTTTCGACTTGGGCAAGGCAGCCTCGGTTTGATGCTTGGGCAACCGCGTTCGGCGGGCGTTGCCAATCTCCTGAATAAGCAGGTCGCGGAGATTAACGCCAAATCGCTTGAACCCGAACTGGTGATACATAATTCCGGGATGCGGATGCTATTATCCTCGGCACGCCCGAAAGAAGTCAACATCAACGTGAACCCGGATGTGGTTTCACAAATTGTCAAGACGTTGCGCGGTATGACGCGCAGTGTGGTGATCGACATGGGCGCGGGGCTGACGCGGCAAAACGCCCGGCTCGCCAAAGAGGTCGATCAACTGGTGGTGGTGGTGGAGCCATACCGTGCAGTCCTGTTTATGGCGCGCGAACTGCTGAAAGAACTGGCCGATCCGCAGATTGGCGTTGGGCCGGGCAAAACCAGTATTGTTCTGGTCAATCGCGCCGCCTCATCGGTGCAAATCCCCTGGCAGGAAGCCGAACAGATTTTGAATCACGAAATGCTGGCGATCATTTCGCCTGCGCCAGAGTTGTGTTTTCAGGCAGCGGAGGCAGCAATGCCAATCGTATCTTTCCAGCCCAATTCTGTAATCGCCAATCAGATGAACAAACTTGCGGAGGAACTCGCCGCGCGCGGGCGTCCGGGGTTGACACAGTAAAATGGATAGTATTGCACGGGCTGCCGAACTTCTACGCGAATCGTCCTACTCTGTCGCGCTGACAGGGGCAGGCATCAGCGTGCCTTCCGGCATCCCGGATTTTCGCAGCCCAAACAGCGGCGTATGGGAACATGCCAATCCGCTGATCGTTGCCAGCCTGATCGGGTTTCGGCTGCATCCCCAGTCATTTTTCGACTGGGTGCGCCCTCTGACCGAGCAAACCCTCAAGGCACAACCCAACCCGGCTCACATTGCGCTGGCAGAGATGGAACAAGCCGGAAAATTGCAGGCCGTGATCACCCAGAACATCGACGTTCTGCACACGCGCGCCGGATCAAAAAATGTCTATGAAGTGCATGGCAGCCTGAAACACGGTACGTGCATCCGGTGTTTCCGCGAATATGATTCCGATCAATTCATGGATGCGTTTATCCGGGATGGCAAAATACCAAAATGCTCA
>CAYSOC010000010.1:22793-73685 GCA_964432445.1 uncultured Anaerolineaceae bacterium | reverse complement strand
CTCGAATATCCCGGTCAGGAGCGTTGGGAAACGGCGCTTGCTGGATTGTGTTGTGCCGTCACTGTTGAGCGTATGCGGCCCGACGATGCTGATTTCAGGATGTGATTCCAGATAGCCCGCCATCGCGGGGAGCGCATCCCCGACGATTTCCGTATCCGGGTTGAGCATCATCAGATAGCGTCCGGCAGCAGCTTTCAGCCCGATGTTATTACCGCGCGTGAAGCCAACATTTTCGGTTTGAGCAAGCAACTGAATTTTCGGGAATTGTTCGCGGATCATTGCAGGTGTGCCATCTGTCGAAGCCGAATCAACAACGATGATTTCCAGATTGAGCAATCCGGCATTATCCTGAATGGTATGCAGGCATGTCGCCAATAAATCGCGCACATTCCAGCTTACGATGATGATCGAAACATCGGGCATCCGGCTTTCTCCAACGACTTATGCAAAAGGTATTATACGGGTTGATGCTCAAAATATAAGCCTCTGGTTTTGATTATTTCTTGAAATTCCGGTTTTCAAAATTGTTGTATGATGAAAGAGAGCTATCTGTCTCGCCGGATTTATGGAGTTTATCGATCATGTCGGATTTGACGTTGACCTGGAATTGTTCCAAATGCGGTGCAAAAAATTTGCAGGGCGATGTTTGTCCTTTTTGTGGAGCCTTCAACGACGCCCCGAAGGGAAATACAAAGTATAAAACGCCAACACCAGCCGCTGCCCCGAACTACAACACAGCTTATCAGGATTTTACATCGACATCATGGGTATCGTCTCTGCAAACTCCGGTCACTTCCGATTCTTTTTCTGCTGTGCCTGCATCTGTGCCTATGATTATCCCACAGGAAGGCCCCGTCACTTCGGATGATTTTTTCGCGTCTGGGAAGAAGCCGTTCCTGCTCAATCGCGGCAATGAAGGGATTGTAGAAGGTAGATCACGACATATCGCCCGGAGTTGGTCAGCATATACCGTTCCATTGATCTTTTTGGTTATCATGTTCGCCGTAACGCTGATGACCTTACCCAATTACCAGCTTGTCACTGCTCTGGAATCGCGCGGCAGGTCTGTTACTGGTGCGGTTGCCAACAAGCGATACACCGTTTCCACCGGAAAGAGCAGATCGACTACCTACTATCTGGCATATACATACACTGTAGCTGGCAAATCCTATCGGATTGAGCAATCTGTCTCTTCAGGGATTTACAATATGAACAATGTTGGTGGTCAGGTCACAGTTAGCTACCTTCCAGAGAATCCGGCACAGGCACGTCTCGGTGGTGACGACAAGGACGATGGTGGGATTATCAGCGGATTCTATGGCACGGTTGCAGGCTGGGTTGCATTTGCGATCACCTGTATCTTCTGTCTGAATCATATCCTGCGTAATCTCAGACTGGCGACGCAGGGACAACTGGTGACAGGGCGCGTCATTGGTGCGCATATGAGCCGCAACAAAAACAGCTACACATTGGCGCTGACTTATGCGTTCAAATCGCCAACAACGGGTAAAACTCTCCAGCGGAAAGAGTCGAGAGGTCGTAACGATCTCAAACTTAAAGGCGCTCCCGCATACGGAATACCCGTGAGGGTCCTCTATGTCGATGACAAGACCTATCGTGTAATGTAACCCCCTTATCGGCTTGCAGGCGACAATGTGCCGCCTGCAAGTATCGGGCTTCGATCTGTTTGCGCTCTTAACTCGATTGAGATAGCGCCTCTTGCTGTAATACATCCCGCGAACAAAATAATTGATGTTGCATCATTGACGGGTTGCTCATGCGGGCATACAATGCTCTGTATGTCTTTTATAGATGAAGCACAAATCAAAGTAAAAAGCGGCGACGGCGGCCCCGGAATGAAACACTTCCGGAAGGAAAAATACGTCCCGCGCGGCGGCCCGGATGGTGGCGATGGCGGGCGCGGCGGCGATATTATTCTGGTTGCCAACCCTCATATCAACACGCTCAGTCGATTCGCACGCGAACACTATTTCGAGGCCAAAAACGGTGGCCCCGGCGGGATCAATAACCGCACCGGACGCAGTGCCGACGACCTGCGTGTCGAGGTTCCTGTCGGAACGATTGTCCGCGACGCAGCGACAAAGGAACTCGTTGCCGACCTGACCGAACGGGGACAGGAAGTTCGCGTCGCAAAAGGTGGACGCGGCGGACGTGGCAACGCTCGCTTCGTCAGCAGTACCAATCAGGGTACAGAAATGGTCGAACGCGGCGAACCCGGCGAAGAACGTGAGTTTGCCCTTGAACTCAAACTAATCGCAGACGTTGGAATTGTTGGTGTACCCAATGCGGGTAAATCTACCCTGCTCAGTGTGATCAGTAACGCAAAACCCAAAATCGCGCCTTATCCATTCACCACACTGGAGCCAAATCTCGGCGTAGTGCGTTTTAATGATCGGGATATGGTTGTCGCGGATATTCCCGGCCTCGTTGAAGGGGCGCATATGGGGATTGGCCTCGGTCATGCTTTCTTGCGTCATGTGCAGCGCACCCGGATATTGATCCATCTGCTGGATGGTGGTGGCGAAAATCCGCTTGCCGATTTCACCCAGATCAATTCCGAACTGGCACTCTTCGATGAAGAACTCGCGCAGAAGCCACAGATTATCGTGTATAACAAAATGGATTTGCCCGAAGCACAGGAACGCTGGACGGCAGTACAGGGTGAACTGGAAAAGCGCGGTTATTCCATTATGAGCATGTCTGGCATGACGCAGCAGGGAACGCGCGAATTGCTCAACAAGGTACGCGAGACGATACAGTCGTTGCCTCCGCCCAAGCCGCTTGAAGAGAAAATCCCGGTCTATACCTTGCCAGAGGATGAAAGTGCGTTCGAGATTTCAACCGATGAAGATGGGTTCATTCATGTAACGGGCAAGCGCATTGAGCGTGCCGCAAAGATGACTTATTGGGATATTCCCGAATCGGCAGCGCGTTTCCAGCGCATTCTGGAAGCACTTGGTATTACAAAAGCGCTGGAGAAAGAGGGCGTACAACCGGGCGATACGGTTTTCATTGGTGATTACGAACTCGAATGGGGCGAATAGGAATCCTCGGCGGGACATTCGACCCGCCCCATCTGGGACACCTGATTCTGGCACAAAGTGCGCTGGAAGGCTTGCAACTGGAACGTATCCTGTTCGTGTTGAATGGCGACCCACCACACAAGCGGTTGCAGCGCGTCACGTCTGCGGTGCATCGGTTGGCAATGTTACAGGCGGCAATTGCCGATAATCCGTTGTTTGAACTCTCACGCATCGAGATTGATCGCCCACCGCCATATTACACCTATGAAACGTTGCGACTGTTACGGGCAGAGATGCCCAATGATCAACTGGTATTGCTGCTCGGCGGGGACAGCCTGCGCGATCTCCCAAACTGGCAATATCCCGAAGAGATTGTACAACTGACCCAGCTTGGTGTGATGCAGCGTCCCGGTGAACGCATCTATATGGATGTTCTCGCGGAGCGCCTGCCAGAAATCGAAACGCATATGCAAATCATGGAAGCACCGGAAGTCGGCATCGCAGCGCGTGCGTTACGCCGAATGGTGTCACAGGGGCAAAGCATTCGCTATCAAGTCCCCGATGCGGTGATTACCTATATTCAGGAGCATCGGCTGTATAGAGAGACCTGAAACAAAAAGGGCGACCAATCGTGTCGCCCTTACTAAATCAATTTACGAGGCAGATATGTTTATCTGCCCTTTTCTTATCCACTAGCGCTTGAAACCGCCATCCTTGATAGCTTGTTCAGCCGCCTTCAATACGACATCATCCCCGGTGCGGATGGATTCCGCTGTGAGTTTGACCGTAATATCCGGCGCGACGCCCTTGCCTTCAAGCAGGTTTTCACCATCAAGCGTCACGGCAGGCGTCTCTGCCCACTGGAAGTCCAGACCGCCCGGCAACTTGAACGACTGAATACCGCCGCCTGCGCCCGAAGTCGGATTATCTCCAACGACAAAGCCACTCGGCGCATTCTTGATGAAGTAGGCAAAGAAGTCGCCTTCACTGACCGAGTTGGCGTTCACAAGGATTGCTACCGGTGCGTCGAAGTGTGGTTCCTGCGGTACGATGTACTGTGTGTAATAGCGCTTGAAGCCGCCCTTGCCGTCCGAATTCTGGCGGATGTAGATCGGTGTCTTCTCCTTATAGAAGAAGCCTGCCATCAGTGTACCCGTATCCGACCAACCACCAGAGTTATCGCGGTCATCAATGATCAATCCGGTCACGTTGGCATCGATCATCTTCTTCAGATATTCCTTGAAGAGGCGATATTCCAGCGGGCGCTGCTCATAGAAGTTGTTCAGCTTGATATAGCCGATACCAGAAGGCAATATCTTCGCAGTGGCAACCAACTCTGTCGGATCGCTCTGTTCGGTAGGCGCAACATCCGCGATACGCTGGCTCTGGCGACGGCGAATTTCAACCGTCTGTGTCTTTTCGCCGGGGTTCTCAAAGGTGATCTTGACGTTCGAGTTCGGCTTGCCACGCAGGAAGAACAGCAACTGCTGATGGCGCTTGAACCAGGGTGTAGACGCACCGGAATACAGCGTCGTTGCAGCATCCAGCACCTCGACAACCGGCTTATCGTCTACCTGTGTCACCAGTGCCATCGGCTTCATACCAGCGCGATCTGCGGGTCCACGCTTTTCAACATACTTGATCACGACCTGATTGTCGCCCGTGATTTCAAAATCACCGACACCGATTTCGCCCAGAAGCGAAAGGATCGTGTTATCAGAAAACTTGCTGATCGGGCTAACAGCCGTATGTGTGTCATCAAACATGAAGACGAGGGTACGCATGGCTTCAGCAAAGTCTTTGTCGGTCTTGGCCTTATCGACCAGCGGATCGATCTTCGCCTTCATCGCAGGCCAGTCGAGATTCTTCAACTTCGTGAACGCATAATAGTTTACGCCACGCTCATAGAGTTTTTCCCATGCTTCCTTATAGCTCAATTTGGAATAATCGATCAGCGCGTTGGAGCCTTCGATCAAATCAAGTTTGATCTCCCCATCACGCACAACGCCAAACGGCTTTTTGTCCAGATCGATCATCGACCAACCCTTCGGAACATCGCCCATTGGGTCGTCATCGGTGAAGAGTGTGCCATCATCACCAAAAGCTGTCGGGAAGCGTTCCCCGGTATCCGGCGACCAGACGAATATTTTGCCGGAGGTAATACGTTGTTCAGCGTCATTATAGACTGCCGAACCACCCATCGAGGAGAAATATTCATAAACAGTGATGTCTTGCCCGGTCATGTTATCGCCATAATAGATAGCATAGATACCGACACCCTGCTTATCAGGGGCGTCTTTATCCAGCTTGAACAGCGGACCAAGCGGTTTAATCGGGAGGTTCAGGCGATATGTACCGGAGGCTGTCAGTCCCGTCGCCGTGCCAACAATGATCCCTTTCGGGTCAGTCTGTACATCGATGTCGTGGGCGACTTCGTAACCGAGGTCAGCCAGCGCTACCTGTACTTCTGGACCGGATTCAATCGCAGTGGGGGATGTGACTTTATATGAGCCAGTCACGACATAGGGACCGGTTTCATCCTGCGCCCGGAGCGCGCTTGCCGCCGGGAAAAATGCGCTTGCTGCCAACAACATTGTCAGAAGCGCCAGACGAAATTTTTTCATATCTACCACTACCTCTCTTAAAATGTCTACGATTCTTCCACAACCGGGTAATCGTCCGAAGCGAACTGTAGCCATGTTCCGGCTAATCCGTCATCGGTAACTCCATAAAATACTCGCAGCACCGATGGATTGTTCGAGTCCCGCATTGCCAGATCATAGCGTACTGTATTGTTCCGACGATAACGCTTGATTAGAGCAGCATTACCTTTCCATGTCAGGCTATACGGCTCGATGGGGTTGGTTTCCTTCTGCATGATCGCGTACAGCCACAACTTGCTGGCGCTCTGGCGTGTCACATTCGGGATCGTCTGACCGTTTTGCAGGTTGCGCAGGACGTGATATTGCAAACCCTTGCGCGTTTCCGTCCCGATAATCTCGACGCCGCTCCGAGGCGCACCGCCCGCGCCGACAGGCTCACGCGAGGGGCGTACCGTCTGCTGCGGTGGAATTGCCAATTCGTCATCGAAATCGGAGACAACTTCGGATGCGGGAATCGCTGGCTGTGATTCGGCCTGCGGTGCTGCCTGCGCATTGTTGCGATTACGCTGATTCGGGCGATTGTTCTGGTTGCGCTCCGGGCGTTGACGCGATTGCTGCTCTTTGGGTTGCGTCTCGCGCGGTTGCTCCTTCTGATCGCGCGCCTCGCGTTGTGGTTCGCGCTGCTCTTTAGGCTGTGCCGGGGCAGGCTGGGCGTGCGATTGCTTGTGACGCTGTGCATTCGGGGTGAGTGGCGAAACATTGATCACCTTCGCTCCGGCAACCAGTTTTACAATCTGGTCGCGCCCGGCGAGGAGCGTTTGTGTGCCAACGCGCACATAAATTTTGTTATCCTCAATGGCATAGGGCTGATCGTCGCCCTTCGGCACTTCCAGCTTGATGATCACGCGCCCGGAAGATTCAACCGCTTCCATTTTTATCTTGATTGCGGGCGAAATCTTGCCTTGAACCTCGCCACGAATTTGCTCAATCGTGCGGCTCAGGTTATCGCAACCAACAGGCGGCTGAATCGGGTCGGCGCTGCATCCAATGTAAATAATGCCGCCGTTGGTGTTTGCCATCGCACAAACATCGGTGACAATGGCGGCGCGATTCTGCGCTGTCTCATAGAAGGCGGCGGTTTCCAGCGCGCCCTTTTCGCGCGCAAGCTGAACGTAATCGTACACTTCTTCGAGCGGACCGCGATAGGGACGGGTACGCGCAAAATCTGCGCTCTGGAAAACTTCCTTGAGTGCCTCGAAGCTGGCTTCGTTCAACTGAATTTCTGTTGGACGATCCCCGATGCCGAGGTTCTTTGGATTGTTCTCATCCCGATTCAGGCGGTGTGCATCTGATCCTTGTACGCAACGCATCCGACGTGGATATTCGGGCTTGCTGCCATCGAAGAAACGGGCTGTCGCCAATGGCCCGCGCCGATCCAGATCGGTCACTTCCAGCGCGTGCAGATATGGGTCTTGTGTATAGGCAATTTTGGTTTGCCCGCCGAAGTCGAACCCGCGCATAGCGACGCCGTGCGCCGTATTGACGTGCGCCGCGATGACAATACCGCCCGCCTCATTAATCGTCCGATAGGCGGTCAATACATCTGAGGATGCGCCGACGATAGACGAACCTTCATCCAGGGTGGAAGGCGGAATGTTCAGACTCAGCAAAATGTGTTCAATCTGGCGAATCGGCGTATCCGGGGAAAACAAGCCCAGAATATGGAAACCGAAGGTCGCCGTAAACTCGAAACCAGGCAAGACCAGAATCTTATCCAGCAGGCGGCGATAATCTGCCAGTCGCCGCAGTTCTTCCTGCGTGGCACGTCCGAGCGTTTCCAGCATGGTAAGCTGGTCAACTTCGTGCATCATCGACTTGAAACCATTGATCGTGTTGTGATCGGTGAAGGCGATGATGTCCAGTCCGCGTAGCTCGGCCTGTCTCAAAATATCCAGATAGGTCACGCCGGGGAGTTGATAATCGCTCGAACCAGGCGTGTGCATGTGCAAATCCACGCGATACCAACGCGCGGTGTTCCGTCGTTTTGTTCCGTTTACTGCATTCACAGCTATTGTCTTCTTTTCGTACTTGTGAATGGATTAGGTGTTCATCACTGCGGCGCTTCGATCAGCTTCTTAAGCGTATCCGACAATTTGCCGGTATCCAGCGGCTTGACCAGAAACTCATTTGCGCCGGCTTTTTTGCATTCGTCCTCGACATTCATCCCGGAAGCAACGATGATAGGCGTCTTTACAAATTCGGGAATTGCGCGAATCTTGCGCACCACTTCCACGCCCAGCGTATCGTGCAAATTGTAATCCAGCATGAAAATATCGGGCTTTTCCTGCATCGCTTTTTCCGGCACTTGCAAGCCGCGCGCGACGTTCACAACATCAAATCCATCCAATTCCAACAGTGTCTTGAGTAGCGTAACCGTAATCCGGTCATCATCTACAATCATAATTTTGGGCAAGGCAACCTCTCCAGTTCAGGAAGTCCGGGACGTGGTGGCATAATAGTACCCACCATTCGTTAAATTCCGATAATTCCTGTTCCTGTATCGATCAATTCTGCGCTTCCAGTGCCGCTGCCAACACTTCGTTGACATCCTGCGCCAGGATAAAGTGCATTTCCTTGCGTACCTCTTCCGGCACTTCTTCCAGATCGGGCGCGTTCCGTCGTGGCAATATGACCGTATCCACGCCGAGCCGATGCGCCGCCAGAATCTTATCCTTCACGCCGCCGACAGGTAGCACCTGCCCGCGCAGGGTGATCTCGCCCGTCATAGCAACATTTTTCCGCACCGGGCGACCACTCAGCAACGAAGCCAGCGCCGTCGCCATCGTCACGCCCGCCGACGGACCATCCTTTGGCACTGCTCCCGCCGGGACATGCAGATGAATATCGTTCGTCTCAAAGTGCTTTTGTTCGATCCCAAGCCGTTCGGCCTGTGACCGAATGTAACTGAAGGCAGCCCGTGCGCTTTCCTGCATGACTTCGCCAAGCTGTCCAGTATACTGGAACCCCTTGCCACCGGGCATCTGTGCCGCTTCGACAAACAGGACATCACCACCAAACGGCGTTACCGAAAGTCCCGTCGCCACGCCGGGGCGATCTGTGCGATCCGTGATCTCTTCCCGATAGCCAAACTTCGTGTGTCCGAGTATGCCTGCAAGATCACCCTGATCAATCCGCGTTTGTTCTGTCAGACCTTCTGCCAGTCGCGTCGCCGTTTTGCGCGCAATTTTGCCGATCTCGCGTTCCAGTCCGCGCACGCCTGCTTCGCGCGTATAGTCACGGATGATCAACTGGACTGCCTCGCGTGTGATTTCCAGTTCACCATCACGCAGCAGGTTTTCGCGTTGTTGACGGGGAATCAGATAGTTGAGCGCAATTTGCAGCTTTTCCTGTTCGGTGTACCCGGACAGGTGGATGATCTCCATACGATCACGCAAAGGCATCGGGATTGGGTCAATCTCGTTGGCGGTGGTGATAAACAGCACCTGCGACAGGTCAAACGCCACATCCAGATAGTGATCACGGAATTCGTGATTCTGCTCCGGGTCGAGGACTTCGAGCAACGCCGACGCTGGATCGCCGCGAAAATCGCGTCCGAGTTTATCGATCTCGTCCAGCATGATGATCGGGTTATTCGTTTCCAGCCTGCGGAGGGTTTGCACCAGTCTCCCAGGCATCGCCCCGATATAGGTACGCCGGAAGCCGCGTATTTCGGCTTCGTCGCGCACACCGCCCAGACTCATCCGAATAAACTTTCGCTCCATCGCCCGCGCAATCGACGCCCCCAGCGACGTTTTGCCGACCCCCGGTGGCCCAATGAAGCAGAGGATCGCGCCTTCTCGATCCCGCCGCACATAATCCGTTTTGGAAGTCTCGGTCTTCATCTGTGCGCCGCGTTCGGCTTTGAGTTTGCGCACCGCCAGAAATTCCAGAATGCGCTCCTTGATGTCCTTCAAGCCGTAGTGATCTTCATCCAGAACGCGCCGCGCATTGGCAAGATTCAGGTTATCTTCCGTTGACTTACTCCAGGGCAGGCTCACCAGCCAATCCAGATAGGTGCGGATGACGCCATATTCTGCTGCGGCAATCGGCAACCGTGCCAGCCTGTCCAGTTCGCGCTTTGCTTCCTTGAGGGCTTCTGTAGGCATGTTGGCGGCTTCGATCTTCTTGCGGAACTCTTCGACCTCGGCTTGCTGTTCATCAGCCTCACCCAGTTCGCGCTGAATCGCCTTCATCTGCTCCCGCAGGATATACTCGCGCTGCCCCCGTTCCATCTCGCTTTGCGCGTCGGCCTGAATCTTGCGCCCCAACTCCAGAACTTCGATCTCACGATTCAGCAACTGGATCAGGAAACGCAATTTCTCTGTGAGAGAATCAATTTCCAGAAGTTTTTGCTGTTCTGTCAGATCGACCTTGATATAGGTCGCCACCGAATAGGTCAGTTGCAGCGGGTCTTCATTGGTGCGGGTGTTGGCGACCAGTTCCGCCGGGATGCTCGGCACTAGCTCGGCCAGTTTGCTGAACTGATCGGTGACGGTTCGGGTAAGCGCTTCCAACTCATGTTCGACGGTCTCGGAAGTGTCTTCCGGGGCGGCAACGACCCGCGCTTTGAGATACGGCTCCTGCTGTGTGTACTCAACAACGCGAATACGTCCCAAGCCCTGCACAAGGATTTTGATCGTCCCGTCTGGCGCGCGAAAGAAACGATGCACCGCCGCCAGCGTCCCGATCTCATAGACCTCACCCGGACCAGGGGTTTCCAATTCCGGGTTCCGCGCCGTCACCAGCGCGATTTTGAGTTCGCCCGCCACCACATCATCAATCAGACGCACCGAACGCGGTTGACCAATCGTCAGCGGAACCGCAGAATGCGGATAGACAACCAGTCCACGTAACGGGAGTAGGGGTACTGCATCTTCAAGTGAAGTTTCAGTCAGGGAAAAAGCGGATTCGGGCGCAGAAGAATCGCCGCTGTCCTTATCAATGAACGTCACAGAGGCTGTGAGGTCTTTGGAAATGTCGTCTGGCATTGCTCAGTTCGCGTCCGATTCCTGTTCCACATTCACGATTTGAATCTGCTGTCCCTGCGCGCGTGGCAATTCAACACGCAAGAAACCATCCCGATACGTCGCCCGTACTTTCTCTCGATCCACCAGCCAGGGCAGGATTACCTCTGAGCGAAAATCACCATAACGGATTTCCATCTGCTGGAAGGCCAGCAGATCACGAACTGTCCGTGTGCGCGTCCCACTAATCGTCAGATGACGTTCATTCAGTGTGACATTAAACTGGCTATCGCGCATCCCGGCAATTTCGACCAGCACAACAAAACATTCTTCCTGCTCAAAGGCATCTGTTGGCGGCGACCACAGATTATTCTGGCGAATAGAAACCCATTTTCGTGCAGCGTTCTGATCCGCAACCTCAAGCGCGAGTGCAGGATTGGCGATTTGATTTTCGGGTACATCACTCAGCACGACTGGATACTCTACCACGCCTGCCTCCCTGAAACTATCTGGTTATTTTAACATACTCCGTCAAGCCTCACAAAACAAACGCATATCGCTTTCCCTATCCAAAAGATCAGGGAATCAGCACGATCCGAACCAGTCCTGTGATCACGCCCGCCGCAACCAACCGCAGCGCTGACCATTTATATTTCTCCGAGAGGATAAAGAAGAAAATGGTGAGTATCAGTGCAATCCAGTCTACCCCGGCAGGACGAATTAGCGTTGTCCACACCAGATTGATGAACGTCCCTATCAATAACGCAATAACCGCAGCGTTTACGCCTTTCAAAAAGTCCAGTGCTATCGGGGATGTGCGAATCAACGGCACAAGTCGCCCCAACAGCAAGATAATCAGGAAGGCGGGCATGAATACACCGATGGCACTGATCAGCCCCGCCAGCACGCCCAGCGGGATATTTCCCGGCGCAAAATTCTGACTGATGACGTACCCGGCAGCAGCGATGGTACTCAGCACCGGACCAGGGGTTGATTGTCCAATAACCAGTACATCCACCAGTTGTTGATTGGTCATCCAGCCGAGTCCATCGACGAACGTCCGTTGTAGATAGCTGGAAACAACCAATCCGCTCCCAAACAACGTTCCGCCAATCACGAAGAAGCGCCAGAAATAGTCGAAAAGCGTGGGTGCAATCCCCTGAAATGCGAACAATGATGATATGGTCAATCCGATTTTCGGAAATATTGTCCCATTGATCCCAATCAGGTTGAGTGGCTTTGCCTGCGTCCTTCGCACCACGACATAAATCACACCGCAAGTTATCAAAATCAACAGTTCGGGTACAAGGATCGGCGTAACCGCAGGAAGTTGAATTACAGGTGTCAGGCTCGGTAGTAATACCAGAAATGAACCGATCAACAAAACCAGCATCAGGCGATTGTTGATTGCTGTCTTCGCCAGGCGGTAGCCCGCACTAAGGATCAACACCAGCACAACAGGCTTTACCCCTGCCAACAGCCCTTGCACGGCGGGAACCTGCCCAGCGGAAATGTAGAGCATCGCCAGCAGGACAGAGAAAAACACGGCAGGCAGGATGAATCCCGCCCCACTGAGCAGCATTCCGCGCACACCGCCAACTTCGTAGCCAATGTGGATTGCCATCTCGGTACTGTTTGGGCCAGGAACAAGATTCACGGCAGCCAGCATATCCATAAACGATTCATGGCTAATCCAGCCGCGCCGTACTACCAGTTCGCGTTCCATCAGTCCCAGGTGCGCGGGTGGACCGCCAAAGCCGAGCAAACCCAAATATAAAAATACGCGCAGAATTTCACGCAGCGGCACTGCTTTCGTAGGCTGCGAAAGTTCTTCCGGCATAAGACCTCATTGTTTTTTCGGGAGTATATCTGGAAAACAGTTAAGGGAAAATAAAATCGGTAGAGGCGATGCCTCCTCCTCACGGATGGAAGGAGGCCATATTCGATGGATGCAACCGATTCGACTGCACCCACTGATTATCCAGAGGAAAAGTTTAGTCGCCGCTACCGCCGCCAGTGCTGGAGTTGTTATTGGACGTAATCGGGTTGATTACACCAACAGTCGACGGATGGTTGCCTAATACCCACTTGCCTGCGATGGGCATACCGTTCGCTGGCCCGAAGGCAAACACGTTATCTGGCCCGACAATGCTGTTGTTCGGGTGCAGCGAGAACACGCCACCGGAAGTCAGCCAACCCGGTGTGCTGTCGCCATCGCCATCCCAGTCACCCGCCACCGGAAGGTTCGTGGTGATGTCCAGTACGAAGTCGATGTCGCTGAAGGTGATGCCGCCTGGTGTGCTGTTGTTGGTCATATACCAGGTCTGGTTACTGCTACGATAGACACCGATGCTGTCGAATCCGTTGGCATCCCAGTCGCCCGCGAAGCCCTGATCGCCGGGGTTACCGAAGATGGCGAAGAAGTCATCGAAGCCGCTGGTCAGGCTCTTGCGCTGGTACAGGATACCGTTGCTGTTACGATAGACACCGATGCCGCTTCCAGTCATGTCGTTCGTCCACTTGCCTGCAAACGGTGTATCGCCCGGATTACCGAACAGCACCGTGTAATCGACATTTGGCGTGGTATTCGAGTCGCTCAGGAAGAAGAACCCGGTGCTGCTGCGATAGACACCGACGGTATCCACACCGTCACCGTTCCAGTCGCCGACAACCGGGAAATCAGTGGCATCGCCACCGAATACCGCCAGAATGTCTTCCGCGCCTGTGCTGTTGCTGTTACGCAGGTAGAACAGGCCGTTCTTATAGACACCAATCGTATCCGGTGCTGGTGGTACAGGAGTGTTCGATGCTGTTGGCGTATTCGACGCCGTAGCCGATGGCGATCCAGTGGGAGTGGCAGTGTCAGTCGCGGTAGGATCAGGTGTGTTGGTTGCCGTGCTGGTTAGCGTCGCAGTTGGACCGCCGCAGATGAAGCTGACCGGACCAGGACCAGAGAAGTTATCGACGAACGTTCCGGTTGTGTTATCGACGAACGTTGTAGAGACAAGAACATATTGTGTTCCTGCTGTCAACGCGCGGGTGATCAGCGGTTGGAGTCCGTTCGGACTATCGTCGTCATCAGCCTCTATTGCATTGACGAGCGGAGTTGCCGGGTTAAATGACGGTGTGTACAGGATGTAGAAGCCATCGTCCGTATTGGCACTGGTGAATACCGCCGAACTCATTTCTATCGTATAGGTTCCAGAGATGCTGACCGTAAACGGCAGGTCACGATAGTAGGAATGGGTATTACTGCTCAACGTTGTTGGCGGGGTTCCGTTGGCCGGACGTGTAAAGAACGGTGAAGATGACGTCAACGTACCGGGGCAACTGGCGGATACAGGTGTATTCGTAGCCGTTGGCGTATAGGTCGGTGTGTTCGTGTACGTTGCAGTATTCGTGAACCATGTACCCGTCGGGGTTACTGTCGGCGTGTTTGTCGGACCGGCAGAGCCGCAAATCGCAAATGGAAAATCTACGATCTGAGCGCCAGCAACCGTGCTGTTCATATCAGAATCGATCCAGTTTGTGCCGTCAAACTGCCTGGCGTTGTCTGTGCCGGGATTTGGGTTGGCGGGCGGAACGAACAGTGATCCTAGGCTACCCGATAATGACCATTCCAGCCAGTATGTTCCAGACGTAAGAGTGGTCGGGAAGCTGGAAGGCCAGTCTACCTGAGCGTACATAACCGGGCGGTTGGCGTTAGTCAATGTAGTGGAACTGACGCGGTGGGTGTTTGTCCAGCCAGTGGTAAAGCCTGTTCCGGCAACTGGCCCCGCGATCACCGTTCCAGCCCCGCCGGGAACCCCATTCCACAACCTGACAGTTGGAACTCCTGTCAATGTGCTGGTAGGTGGAAAACTATAAGTACCGGTCTGATAAGCGAAGAAAGTCAGTTTGGTAGGTGTCCACGCCGTACCGACCGTAAAATCATCGGCAAGCGTGAAGTTGAATGCGCTGTTTCCGTTCAGACCAAAACTATCGTGCGCCACATCAATGACGCTCGTATCGCTGCCATTGAAACCGTTACCTACGGTTGTCACAAACGTATCCGAAGCGAAAAGTGTGGGAGTGCAGGCTCCGGGAGGCGGTCCGACCATTGGACGGATGTTGGAAGACGGGTTTGAATTCCCCCTCTCCGATGGCGATGCTACGTCATTACGGCCTTTGGGATCGTCCCCGGAGGCCATAAGGCGTCCGGCGGGCAGTGCCGCTGCGATGGCGAACATGACCAAAACTGCAAGGAACAGCCTGGCGCGGGTGGTGGAAAATAACCGAGGCATGTTTCTTTCTCCCCATGATTAAGAAACGAATAAAGGGGATTTTAGAAATATATGAGTTCTGCGTCAACAAACTCACCTGAGTTCAGCTTTGAAATCTCCGAACTCAGGTGAAAAATAAAATTTAAGATGGTTGCTATTTGTGCAATTGCACAAGGCAGGTTAAAACAGGGTTAGTCTCCAGAACCGGGTTTGCTGTTGTTTCCGAACGGTTGCGACGGATTTCCAAACAGGTTCGACAGAAGCGGTCTGGAACCCGCTACCCATTTGCCCGAAACCGGTTTGCCGATTGCTGGTCCAAACGCAAGGGTAGTATCAGACCCCGCGCTGGCATTGGTGCTATGCAACGTAAACCCGCCAGAAAACCAGAGTCCAACAGTCGTCGCGCCATCGCCGTCCCAATCCCCGACCACAGGCAGATTTGCACTAATATCCCAGACAAAATTGATGTCACTGAAGGTGATCCCTGATGGCGTGCTGTTGTTGGTCAGGAACCATGTTTGGTTCGAGGAGCGATAGATACCGATGCTGTCAAAGCCATTGCCATCCCAATCACCTGCAAAGCCCTGGTCGCCGGGATTACCGTAGACAGCGAAGAAATCATCGAAGCCGCTGGTGAGCGATTTACGTTGATACAGAATCCCGTTGCTGTTGCGATAGACGCCGATGCCGCTGCCAGTCATATCGGCTGTCCAGCGTCCGGCAAACGGTGTATCGCCCGGATTGCCGAACAACACTGTGTAGTTCACCGCAGGAGATGTGTTGGAATCGCTCAGGAAGAAGAACCCGGTACTGTTGTGGTATACCCCGATAGTATCCATGCCGTCACTGTTCCAGTCACCGACAACCGGGAGATCGGAAGGATCACCACCAAAGGTTGCTATGATGTCCGCAAACCCGCTGTTGTTTGCGTTGCGAAGATAGAATGTCCCTTCGCTGTATAACCCGATGGTATCCGGGCGGGGCGGCGGAATCGTTGGTGTCAGTGTTGGGGTTGGAATATCAGGCGACGATACAAATACAAACACCGATGCTCTTTGGCTCTCAGTGTGTGGTGCGCCAACTACTGCGGTATCCCCATTCGAGGAAAGCGCAACAGCCCAGCCTGATTCATCTGCATAAGGATTGGTTCCATCGCCTAAACTTGCACGTAACGCCCATGATGAGCCAATCCGGGTGAAAATCTGTGCAGTGCCAATGGGATCACAGGAAACAGCCCATGTCGGTACTCCAACCAGTGCGGTATTGCCATCAGCAGAGAGGGCTACTGCGAACCCGAATAATATTGTCTGATCAGGACTTATGTCATCGAGTTGTTCTTCCTCAGTCCATAAATTGCCAACACGAACGAACACATAGGCTTTACCTTGCCCGCCGTGTATAGGCGCTCCAATCAGTGCTGTATCTCCATCGGCGGCAAGGGCGACAGCACTGCCAAAATAGGCCGAATTTATTTTGTTACTGGCAAGGAGTTTGGCTTGTTGCGTCCAGACTGTACCGCTGCGTGTGAAGAAATAGACAGCACCATTGTCTGTTGTTCCGGTATCATCTTCCTTACTCGCTCCAACCAACGCTGTACTACCATCAGCGGAAAGCGCTATCGACGTCCCGAACAGGTCATCGCTTGCTTTGTCAGTGGCGAGAAGTTTAGCCTGCTGTATCCAGGTTGTACCGCTACGTGTGAAGAAATAGGCAGCACCGTTGTCCATTGTTCCGGCACTATCACTTCTGGTTGCACCTATCAATGCTATATTTCCATCGGCGGAAAGCGCTATCGATGTCCCGAACAGGTCATCGCTTGTTTTGTCGCTGGCGAGAAGTTTGGCTTGTTGTGTCCATGTCGCCCCGTTGCGTGTGAAAAAATAGACAGTCCCATTATTCATTGTTCCTGCATCATCTGTTCCAGTTGCGCCTATCAGTGCCGTATTCCCATCGGCAGAAAGAGCGACAGACGTGCCAAAATAATCTTCACTTGCAGTGTCACTGGCGGTGAGTCTGGCTTGTAATGCCCAGTTTATACCGTTACGAACGAAAATATAGGCTGCCCCATTATTGGTTCCGAAATTAGGCTTGCCCGACGCACCAACCAATACAGTGTTGCCATCGGCAGAAATCGCAACTGCGTTACCAAAAAAAACATCATTCGCTTCGTTAATCGGCTGAAGTTTGGTTTGTAAGTCGTCAGGTACTTGAAGTGGGTGAATGTTTGTAGTCTGGAATGAAACAGGAGGTGTGTCGCAGAAAAGCCGCATCGGTCTTTCGGGTATGTTCAGGAGCGTCTGTGCCTTAATACGCCCTGGAAGCAGAACAAGCGCACTAAAGATCAAGATAATCAGTATTCTGCGCAAGATGTTATTGGACATCGTTGTAATTTCCTGTAGTTCGATCCCGCGAAACTACAGGCATTATAGATCGCTGAATTATGCTCAATTGTCTGGAATTGGTTGAAGATTGTCAGAGATTATTACAATCAATGAAAATACAACATCAGGAACAGCACAATCGCAAACACCAGCACCATCACGCTATAAACGTAAATCATCTGGCGTTTATCCTGTGGTAGTGGTGGCGCAGGGGTGTTACTTGGGGAAGGCATATCCGGGGCATCGCTGCGCGGTGTAACTGGCAGGCGCAAGGCAGGTACATCGCCAGAGTGTGGATCAATCTGGCGGATAAAGAGTTCATCAACAGCCATCTTGCGCACATTCGCGCTGTCATTATCGAGCGCCACTTCGCGGAGTCGATCTATCGCTGTGACGGAGAGGATCGGATCACCTTTATCGATCAGCCATGCCAACAGTTCCACCGCGCGATAACGATGAAATGCCGTTCCACTCCGCAAACCTTTTTCAATGTCATAGGGCAGTTCCAGCGGCGCGACCTCACGGAAGACCAGATCGCCCGTGCTGTCCGGCGTCCAACCCGACCACGATTCGGCCTTGCCATTTGCGTTGCGTGGTAACTCCTGCGCGACGTGTTCAGCTAGCAGCAACGCAGAGATCGCGCCATTTTCGTCGGCAGCCGCACCTTTCAATCCATGAAGCACCTGCGCTGTGAATGGCGTCGCGTCTTCATCTCCCCAGCGTTCATGGGTGGTGAACGCGGTTTTGCCACTGGCGAGGACGATGCGCGTTTTACCATTGGTGCGTTCTTCCAGCGGTGCAAACGGAGGTGGAAGCGGTTCGAGCATCGGCAACGGGTTAATTGCTGCGTCGATGATTACCATGATATGTTGACAGGGCAGGGCGTCCAGTTGGCGTAACAACCGCGACAGGCTCAACCCGGAGTTGCTCAGGTTGGCGTCGGTACTATACAGACATAATGTATCGTCGTCCAGGGCGCGTCCGGCATAATAGACAACAATCCGATCAGCATCGGCAAGGCGTGTCAGTTCCCGCGAGACTGCGCCGCGTGTTCCCTGCTGATCGGCAAGTGTCGCCACTTCAAATTTATATTTCCAGCGCAAACAACTCGACATGGCGTCGGCGTTGCGCACCGCACCGGGCTGCCGGGGCTGGTATTGATATTTATCAAGCCCGATGATTAATGCCATTGAACGTGTATAGTGCATGTTGGAATTGTAGAGAGACACCCCCATTTCTGGCAACTATATTGTGTTTAGCCGCGCAGGGTTTGCCCGGTCAGCAAGCGTCGAATTTTCAGCGCCAGATGTACTGCCAGACGTGTCTCCGGGTTTTCCAGATCGAAGCTGCCGATTTGTCCGATACGCTCCATGCGATAGAGAAGTGTATTTCGGTGGACGTTGAGTTTTTGCGCGGTCTTGCTCAGGTTACCATCTTCCTCGAAGAATGTCTCCAGCGTTTTGATAAATTCTTCGTTGGCATAGCGTTCGCTAGCGAGTTCACCCAGCGTTTCCCGATAGAAACTACGTAGTTCCGGCGTTTCCAACAGCAGGCTCAACAGACGGTAGACACCCAGATCGCCGAAGAACAACGGCGTTTCGACACTCCATTGCAGTGCCATCCGTTCGGCGGCGAGCGCTTCCTGATGACTGGCACGCCACTCGCTGATGGTGCGTACCGGACGACCAATCCCGATTGCTAGCGGCGTCTCCGGGAATTGGGCGCGCGCACGCTCCATAATCGAATCGGCAAGCTGTCGAATCGTGCGTGGCGCACTCTTGCGATGCTGGTGCGCTTTTTCTTCTACATCAGCATTACAGAACACAACAACGAGTCCGTCCTGTACCAGTTGCACCAGCGCATCGATCCCCCGCGTGCTAACCTGCTCATTGAACATCGTTTCCAGACGGCGCTCTGAGGGGCCACTGTCGCGCGTCCAGCGTGCAACCAGTGCAGCATAGGCACGTTCTTCCGGGTTATGACCAAGACGCATCAATTGTCGCAGGGCTTGATCGGCGGGCATTGTTCCACCCAGCAAACGATCCAATACACCGCCCTGCACCTGTTTCTTGGCCTCGCGGACGGCCTTTTCCTTCGCCATTTCCAGCGCACAGACCGCCGCCCCATGTCGCGCAAACTGCACATCCAGCGCATCAAAGCCACGTTCGTTGGTGATCAACGAAAAGAAGCCGCGCCCCATCCGGTTCGCAATGATCGGGACAACCACCCGCTTTAACCCATATTCGGGCATATCCAGAATTGCAGGTTCGGGGGATTGTTGTGCAACGCCGACGCGATCCAGAAAAGTCGGTGGCAAAACATTTTCCTGCGCCATCGAACGCTCCACCAGCGTCCAGATGTCCATGCTGCGGATTGCGCCCTCGGCAGCAACCACATCGAAACGCTTGTCCTGCACCACAACGGTTTTCCCGGTGGCGTCGGCAATCGCGGTTGCCAGTGCTTCCATTCCCCGGTTTTCGGTGGAGAGCATAAGAAGCTGTTCATGGATTTCAAAGCCGCGTTGTTCTGCGCCTGGGGCAGGCCCCATCAGCACCTTAACAACATCGCGCTCTACCTGGCGCAGTGAAAGCCCGTCCGGGATATTCAATAGCGGAAGGTTATGTGCTTCGGCGGCAGCGCGTGCGCGCCCATCAATAACGCCCAGAACGCCAATCGCGGAGACCTCCATCCCAATCAATTGCGTGATCAGGTCTGCCAGTGTCAGCTTGTCGTTGAGCAGGTGCAGTGCGTCCAGAGAGAGCAACGCCAATTCGTGACTTTCCAGCGTTGGGAAGGCTGGCGGGCGTGTATGCAAAACGCTCGTCCACGAGACAGCCCGTCCCAACCCGGCAGACCCGGCAACGACGCGCGTACCCATCGGTAGCGCAGTCCGAAGCAGGTCACGGACGGTCAGTGTACGCTGTGATGTCATGCGTCAATACATCCTTAGATAGCGCTCACGTTCCCAGGGACTGACTTCCAAAGTATATTCATTCCACTCGATCCGCTTGGCTTCGAGGAAGCGCTCGAAAACATGCAGTCCAAGCGCATCATTCGCCAGATCGCTGCCTTCCAGCAATTCCAATGCTTCGTTCAACGAACTTGGCAAAGAGGCCAACGAACGGCGGCGGGTATTAAAGGTATATAGTTCTTCTTCGGCAGGTGTCGGCAATTCCATCCCGCGTTGAATTCCATCCAGCCCGGCGCGGAGCATCACCGTAAATGCGAGATAGGGATTGCAACTTGGATCAAGAGCGCGCAACTCCAGCCGCGTCAGTTCAGCATGTTCGGAGAGGCTGCGCGGAACACGCACCAGCGCCGAACGATTCATCTGCGCCCATGTAATATAGACAGGCGCTTCATAACCTGTCGCCAGACGTTTATAACTATTCACCAGCGGCGCAAGGATCGCGCAAATGCCGCGCGCATGGGCAAGTTGCCCCGCCAGAAACATCCGTCCTATGTTGGACAGATTGTAATCAGCGGTGGGATCGTTAAAGGAGTTATTACCGCTGCGTATATCCAGCAATTGCTGATGAACGTGCATCCCCGATCCTGCCATGCGTGCCAACGGTTTCGGCATAAAACTCGCAAATAATCCGCCTTGTTGAGCGATTGATTTCACAGCCAACCGCGCTGTAACGACAGCATCCGCCATTTCGAGTACATCCAGTGGCGCGAGGTCGATTTCATGTTGACCAGGGCCAACTTCGTGATGACCACTTTCTACAACAATGCCCATACTTTCGAGGGCGTCTGCAATCAGGTTGCGAATTTCACGGGATTCTGTCGCGGAGAGGTCAAAATAGCTGACTTGATCATCGACTTGCAGGTTGTGTATATCGAGCGGGGTCTTGAACAGGTAAAATTCGAGTTCCGGCCAAAGCCTGTAACGATAGCCCATTTCGGCGGCACGGCTGATCGCCCGTTGCAGGACGCCGCGCGGATCACCAGGGAACGGCTCTCCATTGGGGGTATATACGTTACAGATCAGCCGCCCGACGCGCCGATTTTTTTCCCAGGGGATAACCGCAAAGGTGGAAAGATCAGGACGTAGAAACATATCCGACTCTGCGACGCGCGCAAAGCCCTCAATCGCCGATCCATCGAACCAGACTCCATTGGTGAGCGCGTTTTCCAGTTGGCGTGTAGCAATGCTGACAGTCTTCACCATTCCGGTTACATCGGTGAATTGCAAGTCCAGATAGGCCACGCCGGACTCATAGACCTGATCCAGCACATGCTGGATGTCTTGCGAATATGCCATATGCTGGCCCAGTCTCCTCATTGGTTATTTTGCCGTATTATACTCATCTAGCTATACAAGCGGCATAGGTTATCTGTCCAAACCTGTCGGCAATCTGCACAATCAAATCTAATTGGAAATTAAACTTCACAGGGGCTACACTTGCATCATGCTCAAAATTTCTACAATGAATCCGAATCGCCTGCACACCCTGGCGTATATACTTCTGTTGTCCGTCGCTGCTATCTGGGGCGCGACATTTTTCATGATCAAGGACGCAACACAGACCTTCCCCGTGCTTGGCTTCCTTGCAGTACGTTTTTCATTAATTACAGTCATTATGCTGCCGCTGGTGATTCCATTGCGCCGCTTCCCGACGCGCACTGAATGGAAATGGGGATTGCTGGCGGGTGTGTTCCTGATGCTGGGCTATATCTTTCAGACCTTTGCCATGCGTACTATCGGGAGTGGACGCACTGGATTTATCACAGGGCTATATGTGATTTTTGTCCCGTTTCTGGCGTTTATCCTGCTGCGCCATCGCATCACCCGCCGCATCTGGATCGGCACGTTGCTGGCATTGGTCGGGCTGGTGATCCTCGGCTACGCGCCGGGAGGCGAATCTTCCGGGGATATTCTGGCGATACTATGTGCATTCTCCTATGCGATGCAAATCATTATCGTCGGGAAATTTCCCAAAATGTTGGACTGGCGCTTTATGACGATCCTGCAACTGGGGTGCATCGGCGTTACGACATTGATCCTGTTGCCTGCGCTGGCCGCAACCCGTACTTGCGACCTTTCATTGTGTACTGCCTTGCGTCCGTTTGCTGACCCGATTCCGACAACAATTGGCGGCAATGTCATTTTTGCGGCGATCTTCACCGGGATTCTCGCTTCCGGGGTTGGCTTTTCAGTGCAAATCTGGGCGCAGAAAATCCTCTCGCCCAGCGAAGCCGCACTGATCTACGCGATGGAATCGCCCTTTGCAGCGCTGTTTGGCTGGTTGTTCCTGAGCGAACTCCTGACCGCGCAATCCCTGATCGGTGGTGGATTAATCCTGTCGGGAGTGCTGGCAACGTCTATCGGGAGCGAACGCAGCAAGGACGAGAAACCAGCCGTTGCACCAGAAGCTGCTGCAATTACCGACGCCTGATCAAAGCGCACGAATTTCCAGAAAGGTTTCTTTCGCGCCGCGTAACAATTCAAACCGCCGAAGCACACGATAGAGCAAGCCATATTTTTTTGCCAGATGGCGGTTTGCATCCTCCCATTCCATCTCCGGCAGGATACGAGCCTGCCCATCGGCGGTTTCGGTGATGAGCGGTTTGCCCGCGAAATTGCAGGGCGTGACCGTAACATGGGAATTATTATGAATACGCTTCACCTTGCCGCTGCCAGGATCGGTGAATACATAGAGTTTGTCATCGGCACGCGCAAACCAGACCGGGGTTTTGACAGGTTGCCCGTTCTTACGGAAAGTCGTCAGCGCCATATATTGATGTTTCCCAAGAATATCGAATGTAGCCATCTGTTTTTCCAGTGTAAACGTCCACCACGATCATAGCTGATATTGACTTGAATAAAACGCCGCTGACTGCGAAACGCATCACAAAACCATGCTTATTTCGCCCTATCGTCGCACTACAGTCATCCAGAAACGTTGTTCTTCCGGCACGGTATCAAAAGGTGTATCCGGGAGGTCGTCTGTAGGATAGGTGTCGCGCAATAACTGGATAATCCCGGTCTGATTGGGCGGGACTGCAAATGTGAGCGATATATCTTTCGGGAGACTCTCCAGCCATACGCGGGTGGTCTCGTCCGGTTTGCGCGCTTCATAGTTGACACGCGACTTCATAAAATCCCGGAAAGCATCCAGATAGCCGATATTCACATCATCGCCGCTGATGATGATCAAACGGCTATTCGGGGCATGAATGTTCGCACGATAAAACGCATCGACGTAATCATAGTGATAAAAATAGCGACGGATACGCAAATTGTATTCTGGCATCTGGTTGAAGTAGTCTAATATACCGAGCGAACCGACCAGCACCACCCCGACGACCAGCACTTCATTGACAGTCCGCATCGAGAGTGGATGTGTCAGCAGGCGTGGTGGCTTGATCATCTCCAATGGATAGCGCAAGCCAATCGCCAGCAGCATTGCCATCGGCGGAAACAAAACACAATAGCGCGGCGACCATTCAAATGTCCCAATCAGGCTGATCCCAAGACAACCAATTAACATCCATGCCAACAGGAACCATCCTGCCAGTCGCAATCGAAGGAACGCAAAAGCCACCCCTAATAAAAATAATGGTGCAATGTACCATTGGATCAACCCTGTTCCAACTGGATAGTAGATGTTGCCGGGATCAGGAGTATAGATCAGCCGCCAGAATACAAATTGAAGAATTTTCTGAAAATAGGTAACTCCCGCTTCGGGTATGGACATGGTTTTGAGCATCTCGCGGAAGGTATTGATGTTTCCAGCTTGCTCATCCAGCCGTTTGGTAACGCTCTCCTGGGTATGGAGCAGATTGTAGTAGAAAGGAGCCATGACCACGCCCAGCATGATCAACATTAGAGCAATCGCACGCAGATGCTTTTTCGGGCGTATCCACAGCAGGACAAACGCCAGACATAACCCCGCGAATCCCAGAAACATAAACCGTCCACCCTCGTATAGATAGGTGATGAAGCCAAGCGACGCGCCGGCGAGGATGTACGCGCGCTGGGAGTTATAGCGCAATCCATACAGAAACAAGGCTAGACCAAGCGTCCCGAAGAACGGATCGGCAATATTGAACATCGCGTTTCGACTGAAATGGATATGTGCTGGCATTATGGCGATCATCGCCGCAGCCAACAAGCCCATTTTGTTATCGAACAACGCTCGCCCAAGCAGAAACATGGCTGCAATGGTCAACGTCCCGAAAATAGCGCTCGCCATCCGCAACCCCAGCAGATCGTTGCCCCAAATCGAAGTTGTCCCCAGTTGAAAATATCCGTAGAAATGGGTGGCACGCGCTGTCCAGTTCATTGGGTCCATCATGTGCTGATTCCACCAGTTGCTGTAATCGGGAATCGTGTGCATGAAATCAGCTTCATCGACGGCAGTGTGAATCAAATCTCCAAGCCGCCATGTGCGGATGGCAAAGCCAAGTAGCAAAATCGCAAGGAGTGCCAGAACTGTCCGATTGGTGAAGAATGTTTGAAGGCTATTTCTGCTTAGAGAGAGTCGACGTTCTGGCGCGCAGCCTAATCCAAGCGCAAGGAAAAATGTCCCGCCAACGAACAACGCCATTTGCAGATGATAGGAAATCTGGAAGTCTTTGAAGATCAGATTTCCGTTCGATTCCGCGAAGGCCGCCATCATCACCAAACCAATGATGATCCAGCGCCAGCGCAATTTGTGCCTGAAAGCTGATTCATTCCCGTAACGTAGCGTCGTTACCTGTGGACGCAGCAGCCAGATTGAACCCGCCATCGTGACTAGCGAGAGGAACATGCACAATAATGAGGTGTATGGGAGCGGGACATCTTTGGTATCAATCGCAAATTGCCCCTGTTTCATCGTCCAGCGCAGCCCCGTTCCCGCCAGAAACATCAGGAGAATTGCAGCAAAGCCCAACACACGTCCAAAAAATATCCGATTTGCTGATAGTGAAGGAGATGAAGTTTGCATGGTAGTCCTTGTGATATGATTTGGTCGGATATTGCGGTATAGATGCGTCGGAACAGGGGCAAATCATGAGCGATTTACGCCAAAAGATCAATCAGCAATTTGGAACACACGCACAGAATTACGTAAGTAGTACCGTACACGCCAGCGGCTACAGCCTGGAGCGATTGCTGGAACTTCTCAATGTACAACCGGGACAGCGCGCAATGGATATTGCCACTGGCGGTGGACACGTTGCGCTGGGATTAGCAAAGCGCGGCGCAATCACGACTGTGACCGATCTAACTCCCAAAATGCTTGGCGTTGCTCGTACATTCATCGAAGAAAATGCAGGTGATGGGCATCAAACCAATTATGTACAGGTCGATGGTTGCGCGATTCCATTTGCGGATAATTCATTCGATATTGTCACCTGCCGTATCGCACCGCACCATTTCCCCGACGTAGAGAAATTTGTCGCGGAATGTGCGCGCGTTGTAAAGCCCGGTGGAACTGTCGGGATCGTTGATCAGATCGCGCCGTTTGAACGCGAACCCGCCAAATACCTGAATGCCTTTGAGCGGTTGCGTGATCCGTCGCACGTCTGGGAATACTCACAGGCTGACTGGGAATGGTTCTATGAGGCGGCTAAATTGCAGATTACCCATACAGAAGTTTGTCGAAATCGGCTGGAGTTCGGCTGGTGGGTGAAGATGCAGAATGTACCGGAAGATCGTGTGGTTCGACTGGAAGCCATGCTGCGACAATCGCCAAAGGCTGTCGCGGAATGGTTGCAGCCAGAGCTACAGGATGTGGGGGCAATGTATTTTTCGCTCTGGCAATTGATCATCATCGGGCGGAAGGAATAGCGTTCGGTCACACGCCAGCCGTTGTCTTCCGCACAAACGGTTAGGAAATCTTCTGCCAGAGCGCCGGAACGTTCGGTGGATACCAATTTGGCTGCGAGGTATGCGCCTGAATGCACTTATAGGTCTGATTACGATACCGTACCAGGTCATTGACCTTATAGGGGTAGAAATTGCCATTCCACGGCGCGATGTTCGGTGTGGGTGTTGGCGTTAGCGTTTTGGTTGGCGTGGCACTCTGCTGCACAATCACAAGTGGATTGCCGTTGGTATCGACGTTTGTGCCACCGTAAGCCCATATAAACATGACGTTGTTACCCTGTCGGCAAGCGACTTCGCCAGACACCGAAATGCCGATTCTGTGGGTCTGGTTTGCTTGCAGCGTGATCGGTACAGCAACCGTCGACGGACCAGAAGGGGGACGATAGCTTCCGATGTTGTTGCCAGCCAGATCAGTGACCACGATGGTGAATTGATACAAACCACCACCTGTAGCGCGCGTCGTGATCGTTTGATTGAGTAGCGAAGTCGGAGAAGTGACAGGATCGGCAGTAACAATAATTTGATCACAAATAATAGGCGGCGTCCCTGTCGGGGTTGGCGTTTTTGTTGCGCCTGGGGTTGGTGTGAGTGCCAGGATAACCTGTGGGGCTTGATAGAAAAACAACAGGGTAGCAAGGAGCGCAATCGCGCACGACGTAAGAAAGAAACGTAATTTACCGGATTTATTCATTCTTTGACCATCCTGAACGTGAAAAAATCCCCACCCTGCCTACTATAACAGATTGTGAATCAGGGCAAGGCCGATTATATTAGTCAGTTTGAACAATGGTACATATTACTTATCTGATTATTTCGCCGCCTTTTCCTTCAGAACAAATGCGGATTGCGCACCTGCTAGCGTTAACTTTGCGCATATTTCCGCCATTTGAACGGAACTATAAGGCATCCCCTGTTCGAGCCACCAGATTGCCATTTGTAATTTGATCACGGCGCTGTAGTTTGCCAGCACATCCAGCGGCATCACCAGTTCAAGATCGCCGTTGCGTTCATTGAAGTCCGAGAGAAATTCTTCGGCGAGATATTCACGAACATAGCGGGTAAGGGTTGGCGCACCGTAACCGCCTAGAATCGCTCGATAAAGATCAGCATTTTCGGCAGCGTGGTCGAAGATCACCTTAAATAGTGCAAATTCAGCTTCCGGCGTGATAGCCTTGATCCGCAATTTGTGCATTTCACACTTGATGTCATCGAACGTCTCTCTCAGGATAGAGAGCATTAGCTCCTCTTTATCCTTATAGTGAAGATAGAACGTTGCGCGCCGTAATCCCGCTTCGTCCGTGATGTCTTGTATAGTGACGCTATCGTAGCCTTTTTTCTGTGTCAGGGAGATGAACGCATCGCGTAGCATCTGACGGGTGCGTATGACGCGGGGGTCGAGTTTGCGCTGCATGATGACCTCTGTGTTTTTAATCTATCTTAACGAACTGAAAACTATTGATAGTAGTCAATTATAGTACAGGTCGTCCCAATTGCTTGTTGACCTGATTGAAAATTCCATTATGCTATTTAACGTACACTCTGTCAATAAAAGTGCAATCTATCAACAAAATCGGGAGTATGATTCAGATGAGCGCAATCAGTGTAACACCCGCAGATTACCATGCCGTACCCGGCCCAAAGGGTCATCCGATCTTCGGTCACATTCGTGAATATCGGCAGGATTCTCTGTCTTACGAGAAATTCCTGGCGAAAACCTATGGCGACATCGTGCATATCCGTTTTGCAAATCGTGATTCCTATCTCATCAATAACCCCGAAGACATACGGAAAGTTCTTGTCGAAGAATCCGACAAATACTATAAAGCGCCGATCTATCGGATCATCCTGTCGCGTTTCCTCGGCAACGGCCTCCTAACCAGTGATGGCGATTTCTGGAAGCGTCAGCGGAAACTTGCACAACCCGCGTTCCATAGCAAGCGTATTCAGGCTTATGCCGATACGATGGTCGATTACACCCAACGGATGGTGGATGGCTGGCAGGTCGGCGAAACCCGCAACATTAACCGCGATATGATGCACTTGACGCTGAACATCGTTGTGAAATCGCTATTCAACACAGAAATCGGTGAGGAAGCTGACCGAATCGGTGAAGCGCTGACAACAGTGCTGGAAGCCAGCAACGAGGGCGTCCAGTCTGTCTTGCAAATGCTCCCGGAATGGATACCTTTGCCCCGCAACATCAGGAACAAACAGGGCGTGCGCCAGTTGGATGAAATCATCATGCGCATCATTGATGAGCGCCGTGCCTCGAAGGAGGACAACGGCGATCTGCTCTCCATGCTGCTGTTGGCGGAAGATGAAAACGGCAGCCATATGACCGACAAGCAGCTTCGGGATGAGGTGGTGACGATTGTTCTGGCAGGTCATGAGACAACCGCTAACGCGCTCTCATGGGCATGGTATCTGATTTCGCAACATCCAGAGGTAGAGGCTAAATTACACGCCGAACTGGATACCGTTCTCGGCGGGCGTACCCCGACGCTGGCAGACCTGCGCCAACTGGAATATACAAGCGCAATCTTCAAGGAAGCGATGCGACTCTATCCGCCGATCCCGTCTATCGGACGCATGGCAATCGAGCCTGTAGAGCTTGGCGGCTATTCCTTGCCAACTGGATCAACAATCTTGATCAGCCCGCACGTTGTACATCGTGATTCGCGCTGGTGGGATCGCCCGGATGAATTCATCCCGGAGCGCTTCTCGAAAGAGCAGGAAAAGTCGATTGCCAGGTACAGCTACCTGCCGTTCAGCACTGGCCCGCGCGTCTGCATTGGTAACAGTTTCGCAGAGATGGAATCCGTGCTGATTCTGGCAACCATCGCCCAACGATTCCATCTGCGCCTTGATCCTGCTGATCAGGAAGTCGCGCCAGAACCAACGCTTACCTTGCGCCCACGCGACAACCTGCTCATGCGCCTTGAGAAAAACATCGAACAGGTGATAGCCTAATCTCTCCCTTCTCCCCTGATTCTGATCAGGGGAAACAGCCCCGATTTCCTTGTGATTTCCCCGCTTGATCCCTCAACCATCAACGTTTTATTTAGCAATTGTCAATATGCAATAATCTTGACACCACATTAAAACGCAAGTAAACTAATGTTTGTTAGGTGAAGAATATCACAATCCGGGATAGCCGTTAATCATTTCCGCAGTTTTTTTACAAAAACCGTTGTTATCATTACTGCCATACTGTAACTTCCACGCAGGGAGCATACCTAATGGCATATAAACATATTCTCATTCCGCTTGATGGTTCCAAACTTTCCGAACAAGCGCTGGGGCAACTGATGCAGATCGCCGCGCCGGGGGCAGCAGTCCAGTTGATTTCTGTGAAAGGGGCAGATGCTTCTTCGGAAGTGAATACGCTGGCACGCAGCATCAATGCCGGACACGACGCGGCACTAACATGGCCTCCGATTGCGGGCGTCCAGGACCCGCACGCCCCAAAAGCGCGTGAAGAATATCTGCATCGTGTTCGGGAGTGGCTGGAAGCAGCGGAATATGAAGTGCGTGCGAGTATCCGGGAGGGTGATATTGCCGAAGCCATTCTGGAAGCGGCAAAAGCCAGCGATGTGATCGTGATGGCGACCTATCAGAAGTCTGCCACTACGTCGCGCTATCTGGGGAGTGTTGTCGAAACCGTGCTTCGACAGGCTCCGTGTCCTGTGCTGATCGTACCCGGTCAACACGGAGAATAAACATATAGATCAATTTGTAGGAGAGCAGTAAATGATCCTGACCGCTAACCCCATTCTCGCAGGGCTGGAAGCACTAGGGCTTCGCAGCGAAGGCAAGTTGTATTACAACCTTTCTGCTGCCGAACTCTATGAAGAGGCGCTCAAGCGCAACGAGGGTGTGATTGCCAGGGAAGGCCCGCTCGTCGTCAAGACCGGACAGCACACAGGGCGTTCGCCCAACGACAAGTTCATTGTCGATGATGCTGAATGCCATGACAAGATCGGATGGGGCAAGGTCAATAAGCCAATCTCGCCAGAGAAGTTCGATGCCCTTTATGCCCGGATGATGGAACATCTGAAGGACAAGGAACTATTCGTGCAGGATTTGTTCGCCGGAGCCGATGAAAACTATCGGCTCCCGGTGCGGGTGATCACCCAATTCGCGTGGCACAGCCTGTTTGCACAGAATATGTTCATTCTTCCGACAGCCAATCAACTGATGGATCATGTTCCGACCTTCACGGTGATTAATGCCCCGGATTTCAAGGCTGACCCAGCCATTGACGGGACACGTTCCGGGGTGTTCATCATCCTGAATTTCACCAAAAAAGTGGTGATCATCGGTGGAACGGAATATGCCGGCGAGATCAAGAAAAGCGTTTTCTCGATATTAAATTATCTGCTCCCTCAACAAGGTGTCCTTCCGATGCACTGTTCCGCTAACTATGGGCCGGATGGCAATACAGCCATTTTCTTTGGCCTTTCCGGGACAGGCAAAACAACACTCTCTGCCGACGCCCGCCGCACTCTGATTGGCGACGATGAACACGGTTGGAGCGATGACGGCGTGTTCAACTTCGAGGGTGGTTGCTATGCAAAAGTGATCAAGCTGAACCCGCATAGTGAACCGGAAATACATCGCACGACACGTACCTTTGGCACAGTGCTGGAAAACGTGGTGATCGACCCGGAGACGCGCCATCTTGATCTGAACGATGACAGTCTGACCGAAAACACGCGCTCTGCATATTCGATTGAACAAGTCTCGAATGCTGCGCTGAACGGCAAAGGTGGTATCCCAAAAAACATCATCATGCTTACTGCCGATGCGTTTGGTGTGCTTCCCCCGATTGCCAAACTGACACCAGAACAGGCGATGTATCACTTCCTCTCTGGTTATACGGCGAAAGTCGCGGGTACGGAAAAGGGTGTGACCGAGCCACAAGCGACGTTCAGTGCGTGCTTCGGTGCGCCGTTCCTGCCGCTGCCTCCTAGCGACTATGCCCGTCTGCTCGGCAAAAAGATCGCAGAGTCCGGCGCACAGGTCTGGCTGGTCAACACAGGCTGGAGTGGAGGCCCGTATGGAATCGGCAAGCGCATGAAGCTGGAATATACCCGTGCAATGCTTCATGCCGCGCTGGAAGGCAAACTGGATGACGTTGAATTTGTGCTTGATCCAATCTTCAACGTTTCTGTTCCGACCACTTGCCCGAACGTCCCTGAAACGGTGCTGAATGCACGCGGAACATGGGTGGATAAAGCCGCCTATGACGCGCAGGCGAAGAAACTGGCGCGCATGTTCGCAGATAACTTCAAGCAATTTGAGGCAGGCGTTGATCCCGCCGTGAAGAACAGCGGGCCAAAAGCCGAATAAGGTAACTCTGTGATCTGTCGGGATGGCTACTTTCCAAAGGGCCATCCCGGTAGCCGTTCACGGTGTTCCAGCCATGTCTTCGGGATACCTTCAACACCTGTGTAACAGGTGACCATTCCCCCGACAATCGCGCAAACCGTGTCTATATCGCCCTTACCACTGGCAGCGAGTTTGATCGCCTCCTCGTAGCTTTCCAGTTTTTCGCCTGCGCACCACAAACAATAGGCAACTGTATCCTGTGCGGTGATCTCGTGTCCATTGCCGACAAGCGCAATCAATGCTGTGATGCTCTCGGCAGTCAATGCCGTATCACGCGCGATGACAACGCGATTCCGAACTTCGCTTTCTGGAATATGTGGCAAGATGCGATCTATAAATTCCTGTCGGGTTAGTTTTGTACCGCGTGCCTGCCATGCGATGGCCGCGCCGACAGCGATGGCAATTCCACCTGCAATGCCCTCTGGATGGGCGTGCGTAATTTCTGTTGCCAGTTTTGCCTGTTCAACGGCTTTGGGGAGATCATCCGCGAAGAATGCGCCCAGCGGTGCAATCCGCATCGCGCCGCCATTGCCAAACGATCCCATGCCTCTGAATAATGCTTTGGATGCATCTTGCCAGGGTTGACCACCGAGAATCGCAGGCAGCAGACGGTGCATCCCCGGCCCATAACCGCGATTGCGATGCTCGTTATAGCGAACGGCAAAATCCATCGCCAGTTTATCCTGATCGATTTTTCCATATTGCCGAAGGATCGAAATGATGGACAAGGCCATCATCGTGTCATCGGTATAATTCCATGTCCCGGAAAGCAGGCGCGTGGGGCGATAATAGACCCCAAAAGCGTCTCCGAGACTCAATCCTTCTACAGAAATTCTGGCGCGTTCGAGTGCATCCATGATGTTCTTCCAAGCCTATAAAAACTGCTCCATTATGGCACGGCAGTTATGAATTTTCTACAGCGATTCCTGTGATGCAATTGTTTGTTTCTGCCCTTGCAAATTGATTGCCTCTGTTTTCGCAGGGTGTTATAATTCCACACATTCACGTTATAAAGACGCCGATGGAAACCACACTGAAGGACGCCGTGCAAAGCGAAAAAGTATATTTCAAAGCATTGGTAGCGCTCTCCCGCGAACTTGCCAGCCATGATGTACGCAGCTATCCGGCGGTACTGGAAATGATCAGGCAGCGGTTGAACGCGACGGATGCCGCGCTGGTGATAGGTGTGCTTTCCGAGCGCGAAGGCCATCTGGTTACAGGTAACATGCCATTGGTCGAGGCAATGACGGCACATGGCGAAATGGCAGTATCCGATAGCGAACAAAAGGATATTCCTGGCAATCCTCGCGCCGCCTATTTTTATTCTCTCGGTAAGTATTATGGCATGTTTGGCATGGTGTTCAAAGAGCCGCGCAAGCTCACCGCCAACGAAAAAGCCTTCATGGAAGGCGTGATCGAAGTTCTAACAATTCATGCGCGCGGTAAGCACCATATTCGCACCCTGAATAATTTCAATCGCATGATCAATCATGACCTGCGCACCCCGCTCACAGTTTCGCTTAGTGCTATGTCTGTGCTGGATGAAATGAACGCCGAGTTCGCGGGCAAGCAGAAGGACATGATGGAACGCATCCGGGGCAACCTGAATTACACTTCGGAAATTCTGGATAAAGCCGCCGATAGCGCCAAGATTGACCCGGAAACAGGCTACTACAACATCTCGCGCGAAGTAGTGGACGTTATCGAACTGGTAAAAGAATTGGTCGAAGGTCAGAAAATTCGCGCACAACGCAGCCAGATCACGCTCACATCGGAAATTGATGATACCGCGCCTGTCCTCAGCCTCGACAAAATTATGATACAGCGCGCGTTTATGAACCTCATTGATAACGCCATCAAATATACCAAAGAGGGCGGGACTGTCCATATCAGCCTCCAAACCGAAGACCGCCGCCTCATATTCAAGGTGAAGGATACCGGAATCGGCATCCCACCGGAAAAACTCGTGCGCCTGTTTGAGCGTTTCTATCGCGTGCAACAGCGCGGTACGGAGCGCATCAAAGGCACAGGTCTTGGATTATTTATCGTAAAACATATCGCGCAACGGCATGGCGGCGATGTGACCGTCGAGACCGAGGCCGGCAAAGGCAGCACCTTCACACTCTGGTTGCCAATGGAAGGCGCGAATATCCCCGGCGCAGTAACCTGAGCGCCTGGAGGCTTTTTTGCCCATACAACTATTATCGGAGTTAGTCGCCGCCCAGATCGCCGCTGGCGAAGTGGTGGAGCGTCCCGCTTCTGTCGTCAAGGAGCTGGTCGAAAACTCGCTTGACGCTGGCGCAACCCTGATTCAGGTCGAATGTGAAGGCGGCGGACGCAAGCTGATTTCCGTCACCGATGACGGCAACGGCATTCCCTCGGATGAGGTCGAACTCGCATTTATCCGCCACGCCACCAGCAAACTCGCCAGCGTGGACGATCTCTATCATATTCAGACGCTTGGCTTTCGCGGGGAAGCACTCGCCAGTATAGCCGCCGTCTCGCAAATAACCCTGCTCACGCGCACCGCTGCGGAATCCACCGGAACAATGGTAAGAATGCGCGCCGGACAGATTGTGGAAAAGCGTGCAGCAGGCACGCCCGTCGGCACAGTTTTCACGGTTGAAAACCTGTTTTTCAATACGCCCGCGCGTCTTAAATTCCTGAAAGCCGAAACCACCGAACGCCGCCATATCGATCAGATCATCGCGCGTTACGCGACTGCCTATCCAAATGTGCGGTTTATGCTCAAACAGGACGGGCGGCTGGTCTTTCAGACTACTGGAAATGGTAGCCTTGCTGACGTGTTGGTCGAAGTGCTTGGACTAGATGTGATGCGCGACATGCTGGAGGTTTCTCCGGTAGAGAGTCGCCGTTCTGATCTGCCGCCGATCACCGTGACCGGGTTCACAAGTGCGCCTCATTTGAACCGTAACACACGGATGCACATTCAACTTTTCGTCAACGGACGCGCAATTCAGGATGGCAGCCTCTCCTACGCGGTAACGCAAGCCTATCACACTTATATGCCATCGGATCGCTTCCCGGTGTCGGTGCTATTGATCAATATGCCATCGGAAGAGGTTGATGTGAATGTGCATCCGACCAAAGCCGAAGTGCGTTTTCGTACACCAGATGCGGTCTTTTCGGCGTTGCAGGGCGCAGTACGCAAGGCAGTGGTACAGGGTGCGCCGATCCCTTCCAGCACGCCGCATGTATTCGACGATGAAGAAAACACGGAAAACAAAACAGAATCGGACGTGCCACAGGAATACAACCCGACAGTATCAAACGATCCGCGCCGTGCCGTGCAATACAGTTTTGGAGATTCGATCCGAGAGGCTGGTCTTCGTCCGCGACAGATGCCGCCAGCAACATCAAGACGCGATGATTACAATACCGATCAACCCGCTACGCCCACTGGCAACCCATTTCGTGATACCAACTATGCCTATCCACGCCCAAGCGTCACCGCACCACCGTATGCTACTGCGCAAACCGCGCGCAAAATTCCGCCAATGCGTGTCGTCGGACAAGTTGCCGCGACATACATTATTGCCGAAGGTCCGGCGGGTATGTACCTGATTGACCAGCACGCGGCACATGAACGCATTTTGTATGAGCAGTTCATGGCGGAACACGCCGCAAAGCCGCAAGTCAACCAGCGTACACTGGACGGCATCACGATAGAGGTATCGCCTGCATCCTACGGATTAATTGCGGAAAATCAGAAGATGCTGGCAGCGCTCGGTTTCGAGGTTGCGCCAACCAATCAGGATTACACCATCCGCGTGGATACTGTCCCAGCAATGCTGGCGAATCAATCACCAGAAGAGACGCTTCGTTTGATTCTGGGCGATCTGGAAAGCGGCGCGGAACCGGGTGCAAGCACGATTGAGGCGAAAATCCTGTTGCGCGTATGCAAGGCAGCGGCGGTGAAAGCCGGACAAATCCTGAGCTATAACGAGATGCAGCAAATGATCCGCATGTTGGAGCAGTGCGATAATCCGCGTACCTGCCCACATGGACGCCCAACCATGATTCACCTGAGTTCGGATCAACTTGCCAAAGAGTTTGGTCGTATGTAATCGGGGTTGCCCCGATTCACAAACCGGGGCAACGATGGGTGTCCGTTCGCAGTTACTTTTGCGCCAGATTCTCCAACAACGCAATCGAGGTATCTATCCCGCGATAGAAGCAATCCAGATTGAACTTTTCATCTGGCGCGTGCAGGTTGTCATCCGGGAGACCAAACCCAACCAGCAGTACCGGGAAACCAATCGTGTTTTTGAGCGAAGTCACCACCGGAATCGAGCCACCTTCTGGCAAGAACACAGGCATATGCCCGAATCCGCGTTGATAGGCTTTCTCTGCTGCCTTGATCGTTGGATCGTTGATGTCCGTTTTGAAAGGATGTCCTGAGCCAAGACGGGTAAACTTCAACGTTGCGCCCTTAGGTGCGAGTTCGGTGATCCGCTTTTCGAGCAAATCCAGAATTTCTTCAGGGTTTTGCTTTTCAACGAGACGGCAGCTAATCTTTGCCATTGCAGTAGAGGGGAGAACCGTTTTTGGCCCTTCGCTTGTGAAGCCGCTGGACATGCCATTGATTTCCAGTGTCGGGCGCAAGCCAACCCGTTCACGCCGGGTATATCCTTGTTCGCCCTGTTCCAGCAGCGTTCCAGCTTCGTGGGTCAACTCTTCATCTGTCCAGGGAACTTTGTTCACTGCATCGCGTTCTTCTGCCGAAAGTGGAAGAACTTTATCATAGAAACCGGGGACATTGACGCTGCCATCCGGGTTGTGCAACTGACTCAGAATTTCTGCCATTGCCTGCGCTGCGTTGCGTACCACGCCGCCATATGCGCCAGAGTGCAGATCACTTTTGGCGATTTGGAGATCAACCTGTAAATAAGAGATACCACGTAGCGCATACAGGATCGTCGGACGATCCAATCCCAACATATGTGAATCGCTAATTACGCAAACATCCGCCTTGAGCAATTCAGCATTGTCTGGTACAAATTTACTGATATTTTCGTTGGATACTTCTTCTTCGCCTTCGATGATGAATTTAACGTTGACCGGAAGTTTGCCGCCGTTGGACTTTAAAAGCGATTCTACAGCTTTGATATGGACGAAAATCTGTCCTTTATCGTCTGCCGCGCCGCGCGCATAGAGGTTGCCATCAATGATAGTAGGTTTGAATGGTTCGGTCTTCCACGCAGGGACTTTCTTTTCCATATCGTTATAGGGTGGCTGAACGTCATAGTGTCCATAGATGAGGACTGTCGGCGCACCGGGCGCACCAATCCATTCACCATATACAATCGGATGTCCGGGCGTCTTGAAGAGTTTGGTGCGTGTCATACCGATGTTCATCAGGTGTTCCATCACCCATCCGGCGGTACGCTGAACTTCGTCCTTGTATTCAGGAATGGCGCTGATGGACTTCATTTTCAGCAGTTCGGTCAATTCATTCAAAAAGCGTTCGCGGTTTTCCCCCGCAAATTCATAGGCGTTCAAAAATAATATCTCCTTATATCGGCGTAGATTTTAAGCTATCAACGGCTAACTGCAAGTTCGAGAAAGACAACCATCTGCCTGATAGTACAAAGATGCTAATCAAACGGATCACTGTTCGCTCCGCACACGAATTTTGGGTAAACTTTATACACCCTGTTCACTCTGAAAAATTGAAAACAAACCGAGCAATGGTTGATTTCGTCATACGTCCGCTCTCCAGGCTGGAAGAATATCAGGCGCACGAAGAAGCCCAGAAGATCATTTGGGGGATATATGATAACACTGCTGTTGTCTCTATCCCGGTACTCGTCACGACACAAAAAAATGGCGGTCTGGTAGCAGCGGCATGGGATGAAACCGGGCGCATGATCGGCGTCTTATATGGCTTTCTCGGCATGACCAAAGAGGGCAAACTCAAGCATTGTTCGCACATTATGGGCGTCGTGCCGGATTTGCGCCGATCCAGTGTGGGTGAAGCACTCAAACGTTTTCAGCGCGATTACGTATTGAAGCAGGGGATCAACCTGATCAGTTGGACATATGATCCGCTGGAAGGGGTGAATGCCAATCTGAATATCGGCAAACTACGCTGCATCTGCCGTATCTATCATACCAACCTGTATGGCGAGATGACCGATAGCCTGAACACTGGTATCCCGACAGATCGCTTTGAAGTGGAATGGTTGCTGGATGCTGATCGGGTCATTCATCCCCAACCGGAAAAACGTATCCCGGAAGAATTGCAGGCGGGGGGAGCATTACTCGTCAATCCTGCTATTCATGCACAATCAGAAATCCCGCTTCCGGGGACAATTTGCACTATCGAAGCGGGTATATTACCGGATACACTATTAGTTGAAGTTCCTGCTGCCTATCAACAGGTGAAACTACATTCGATGGACGCCGCGCGGGAATGGCGTTACCATACACGGTTTGTTTTTCAATCGTTGTTTGCGCTTGGCTATGTCGTAACAGATTTTTTGAGCGTACAGGAAGGCCAGCGCCGAAACTACTATCTTCTGAGTAAACATTTATGAGTAAGGAGCCGCCGATCTCCAATGACTGATCAAGCCGCTACCAGTGCGCTCCCGCTTCCGGCTACGCCTTCGACGGCGCAGCGTGTGGGGCAATGGCTGTGGGTGAATATCGCACGGCCTCTATTGCAAATCTTCGCGTTTATCCTCGTCGGTGTGGCGATCATGACTGCTGCTGCCTATGGGATCGCTGTTATTTCCAATCTCTTCAAGCTGGCAAAAAATGAACTCGATATGGTGAATATCGTGAACATCCAGCTTGCCGATATGATCATCAGCGGAATTGCCACCGGCTTCCTGTACGCAGTGATCGCGCTTGGCTATACGATGGTTTATGGCGTGTTGCGCTTCATCAACTTTGCCCACTCTGAAATATTCATGGTTGGCGGCGTGATGGGGTTCGAGGTATTCACTCTCCTCAACAGCGTTGCAAAAATCAAGGATGCCGACTTTTTAGGGATACTTTTTCTTGCCCTGCTTTCAATTTTTGTGGCAGCGGGTGTCTGTGGGGCGCTGGCTGTCGGGATTGAGCGTGTCGCCTATCGTCCCTTGCGAAACGCGCCCAAGCTGGTATCGCTGGTCGCCGCAATTGGCGTCTCGCTGCTGTTGCAGGATGTTGTGCGCGCCCTGACCGGGTTGATCCACAATTCATTCAAACTGTCGTATACGCCCGTGAGCGCGATCTCCAGACAATATCCGCTGACGCCGGATGCCAGCATTGCCGGAAGCGCCATCATCGTTATCATCAGCGGGCTGGTGATGATGCTCGCCCTGAATTACTTCGTCAATTCAACGAAACTCGGTAAGGGGATTCGCGCCGTTTCGATGGATCGTCCTACCGCTGCCCTGATGGGAATCAACGTCAACGCGATCATCTCGCTGACGTTCTTCATCGGCGGCGCGCTTGGTGGCGCGGCGGGTGTACTCTATGGGATGCGCACCAGTGTGGTCGATGCCTATGTCGGCTTCCTGCCCGGTTTGAAGGCATTCACGGCGGCAGTCCTCGGCGGGATCGGGAATATCACGGGGGCGTTGCTTGGCGGGATTCTGCTCGGTCTGATCGAGTCATTCTTTTCTGGCTTGCTTCCCTATTATGATGCGCTTGGCACAGGCTATCGGGATATTTTCGCTTTCATCGTGCTGATCGCTATTCTCATATTCCGTCCGACGGGTCTGCTCGGTGAGCGCGTAGACGAGAAGGTATAAGGGAAACTGTCATGCTCGGAACTCTTACAAAACGTCTGAACACAGGAGCCGCTCCTTATATTTTCATCCCGCTATGGATGATCCTGACCCTTATCGGACTGCTTGTCATCAATCGGCAGATGTTCTGGTTTCCGCTGTTCTCTTCGGTACTGTTCCCGCTATTCCTGCTTTCGCCCCTACTCGCGTTCAGCGCGCAAATCCGCCAGCATTGGAAGATTGGACTCGGAGTAATCGTTGCCTTTGCGATTATTCCATTGCTTGGTTTCAAGGATAGTTTGTACCTCGAACTGGTGACGCAAATCGGGATTTTCGCAGCGCTGGCACTCGGCCTGAATATCGTGATCGGCTTTGCGGGGCTGCTCGACCTCGGCTATATCGCGTTCTTTGCGGTAGGAGCATATCTGTGGGGCGTCTTTGCAACCGCGAACACCGACACATTCATGCGCGCTCACAACATCGTGCCGCCAGATTGGGCGTTCTATTTGTTCATCTTCGGGGGAATCGGGTTAGCCGCACTCGCCGGTATTCTGCTGGGACTGCCTGTCTTGCGTCTGAAAGGCGACTATCTGGCGATTGTGACGCTGGGCTTTGGAGAAATCATCCGGGTACTGGCGACCAATCTGGATCACCCGATCAACCTGACCAACGGCTCCAAAGGGTTGGAACGTGTCATGCAACCACCCTTACCGCAATTCATTTTTGATTTCATGCAAAGTGTTGTGCCGGGGCTGGAACAAACTTTCGGGCATACCATCAACCCGCAAAAACAGACTTATGACATCTTTTACTATCTACTGGTGTTGTTAATTATTGGATTGGTTGTCCTCGTCGTTACCCGGTTGGAAAACTCTCCAATTGGGCGCGCGTGGAACGCTATCCGCGAAGATGAAATCGCCGCGATTGCAATGGGCGTGCCGTTGGTACGCATGAAGCTGATGGCCTTTGCGATTGGCGCGGCGTTCGCAGGAGCGATGGGAGTCGTCTTTGCTGCCAAACAAACATTTGTCGGGCAGGAAAGTTTTAAATTCGAGCAATCCATTGCAATTCTGGCAATGGTGATTGTAGGTGGGATGGGCAGCATACGCGGGGTAATCGTCGGGGCGGGTTTGGTAGTTTTGCTGGATAAGCAAATCCTTTCCAACATGAGCCAGTTGATCGAAGCCATGCGCCGCGATAATGTCACGATACCGATCATCAATTGGTCGATGAAAAACTGGCCGAACCAGCTTGCGCCGACCAACTTCCAGCGTTTTATCTTCGGATTACTGTTAATCCTGATGGTTATCTTCCGAACCGAGGGCTTGCTGCCTGCACGCCGCCGCCATGTCCAATTGCCCGATGCGCCACCTGCGCCCGCAACCGGAGACTAGCGATGCTTCTGACCGCAAAGGGAATCGTCAAACGCTTCGGCGGCCTGACGGCAGTACAAAATGTCAATTTTGAGATTGAGCCGAAAACGATTACAGCCATCATCGGACCAAACGGCGCAGGCAAAACGACATTTTTCAATATCATGACCGGGATTTATAAGCCCGAAGAAGGTTCGATCCATTTTGATGGGCAATCCATGCTTGGGCTGCGCCCGGATCAAGTCAACGCAGCGGGAATTGCGCGTACTTTCCAGAATATCCGCCTGTTTGGGAATCTGACTGTTGTCGAAAATGTTCTGATCGGGATGCACTCGCGCCTCCGTATGAGTGTGGTTGATTCCATTTTCCGCACCGCACGTTTCAAGCGGCAGGAAGCCGACATCCTGAATAAGGCTGCCGGGATTCTGGAATTTGTTGGCCTGCGTGATAAAGCCAACGAACTCTCCAAGAACCTGCCCTATGGCGACCAGCGGCGTCTGGAGATTGGGCGTGCGCTTGGCAGCGATCCAAAACTACTGCTGCTGGATGAACCGACGGCGGGCATGAACCCGCAGGAAAGCCTCGAAGCGATGAACCTGTTCCGCCAGATTCGGGATAAGCGCGGCGTAACTGTCCTCATGATTGAGCATGATATGCGCGTCGTGATGGGTATATCGGAACGCATTACCGTGTTGGATTACGGTCAGAAGATTGCGGAAGGGACGCCGGACGAAGTACGCCGCGAACCGCGCGTGATCGAAGCCTATCTTGGACGTGGCGCGGCTACAGGAGATGTTCACCTATGACCGCCCTTCTCCAAATCGAAAATATCCATACATACTACGGCAAGATTCACGCGCTCAAGGGGCTTTCGCTGGAAGTTAACGAGGGCGAGATCGTCACCCTGATTGGCTCTAATGGAGCGGGCAAATCAACCACGCTCCGCGCTATCTCTGGACAAATCAAGCCGAGGCAGGGCAGCATCCTGTTCAAAGGCAAACCGATTAATAATGTGCAACCACATCAGATTGCACGGATGGGAATCGGCCATGTGCCAGAAGGTCGGCATATCTTCCCGCGTCTGACCGTCCGGGAAAATATCGAGATGGGGGCGTTCACCGTCAAGGATAAAAAGCTGATCACCCAGCGTATGGAGCGTGGCTTCGAGCTATTTCCACGTTTGCGGGAACGCGAAAACCAACTCGGCGGGACGCTCTCTGGCGGTGAGCAGCAAATGCTGGCGATTGCGCGTGGTCTAATGACCGATCCGGCGATTCTGTTGCTGGATGAGCCTTCAATGGGTCTTGCGCCTGTTCTTGTGGAAACAATCTTCGACATCATCGTTGACTTGCATAAACTTGGCAAGACGATTTTGCTGGTGGAGCAAAACGCGCGTCTGGCGTTGAGCATTGCAGATCGGGGTTACATCCTGCAAACAGGTCAAATCGTTCTGACAGATTCCGCAACGAACCTGCAAAATAGCGACGATGTACGGAAATCCTATTTAGGCGAAGGCTAAAAACAAAAATCCCCTTACCCGTTTTACCGGATAAGGGGAGAACAGGGTTGGGCGTTTAATCTACCAACCGAATTGGTTTACGGTCAGACGGATCAAGCGCCGTCCCTTTTACATCCGCAACCGCCGTTACAAAATATTCCGATTTTTCATTGTTGGCGAAAGCGCCGATCTTGCCGAGCGCTCCCAGCGCTCCCCCATGTTCCTTCAAGGCATCGTTGTTGGACTTGAGCAGGGTATAGCTCAGGGTGAAATCCACATCCTTCACCTCCCCATTTTTGAGTACCAACTGCTGTGGCATCGAAATTTCACCGAGGTCAAAGTCGCGCGTCTTCTTCTCTTCGCCGCGTCCGGTGGTATAGGATTCAACCAGCTTGATGTGCAGTTTGGTGATTTCCTGATCGCTCTTGGCGGTCAGTTTCACTGTGCCATTGAACGAGCCGCTGCTCTTCGGAATCTGTGCGGGAATGGAGAGTTCTGCCTTGACTGTGCCGATGCCGAGTGCCTGCTTGAGTTTGCCGAACATAGTTGTCATTCCTTTTTCGTGTTTAGTGTCGTTGAGATCGAACGGTTGATTGTTTCTGTGTTTGTGGAGTTGTTTCCCGGCTATCACGCCGGGTGCAACCTGTTTATCTTTAGAGACCGATTGCGCTGAATACATCAGCAGCGATTGGCGGATTACCATACTTCGATAAGTCCTTGTCGGTCTTTTCCGGGCAGCCTGGCGGTGTCGCACCGCGAACCTTCCAGTAGGCGATCTGCTTGCCAGACTTCACATCGAAGAGGGCGATGCCCATGTTTTTGGCGTAGCGCTTGCAGACGTACTTGCCCGTTGAGCCATAGCTATCCGTATCGAAGAGAACATCGGTGGTACTGGTGCAGGCAACGTGCGTTACGGTTGTCTTGTCTTTGGCTGCCTTGCCTGCCGACAGTTTGTCCTGAAATTCACTGTGGATAGTCGACAAACCGGCGTTGATGAAGGCGAGCTTTGCACCATCTGGCAGTGAACCATCCATCGTATCGTCAACCGTGTTCTTGCAAAGATTGACAACTTCTGCACCATAGGCAGCGACAGCGGCATCCTGATCGGCCTTGAGTGAAATCGCACCGATAATGATTACAGCGGCAAACCCGCCAAGCACCAGAAGAATTAGAACGATTCGCAAACCCTTACTCATTTTCATTTCCCTGTTCGTTGTTTTCGTTTCGATGACCATACTTTACGGGAAAATGCATTCTGCCGTAATCGGCTGATCAGTCGGGCTGGGGGTGTACGTTCGGACAATGTACAACTGGACAATGTACGTTCGGACAAGTGACGGAAGAATAGAAGCTGCGTAGAATGATCGATAAATTCTGTCAGGTGACGTGAAACCATGACCGCCAAACGCAAACGCACAGCCGAACCTCAATTCTTTCAGCGTCTTCTTCTGATCACGCTAGTCGGACAATATATCTGGTTTCTATTCAGGGAATTGGTTTGGCTCTCCCGCGTATCACATTGGACGGTTGAGCGTTTTCTGATCTATACGGTGCTATTCGCTGTATTTTTCGGGATGCACTGTTTCGCGCGCTATTTTTGCGCGAACCCATATCGAACGGCAGTTTATGTCTTTGTACAAAGTTGCCTGATTTTTGCGATCAGCGCTGTAGCCGATTCTACCGATTTGCTACGCTGGCTCTACTTACCTTTGCTGGGGCAATTGATTTTATACGCGGGTTCGCTGTGGTTTGCAGCGTTTGCAACGGCGATGCTGTTTGGATTCAGCATCGTGCGCGGCTATATTGATGGCTTCTATTTCCGCGAAGTCTATCTGGATCAGGTTCTGATGGATGTTGGTTGGTGGGCGATCTGGTGGTCACTTGGGCAATCATCCTATGTCAGTGCATTACTGCTGCAACTCTGGGGGCGACGACGTGCTGTCAACCTGCTCACTGAACTGGACGCGGCACACCGACAACTTGCTGAGTACGCAGTACAGGTCGAAAAACTGACGCTCAGTAGCGAACGGGCGCGTATGGCACGCGAACTGCATGACACTCTGGCGCAGGGCTTGACCGGGACGATTCTGCAATTGGAGGCACTTGAAGCCTATCTCGAAATTGGGGATAATGCGAAGGCAGTCAACATCGCTACGCAAACAAAAAAACGCGCCCGCGCCGCCCTTGCAGATTCTCGTCGGGCGATTGATGATTTACGCTTACAACCACTGGAACATATGACACTTTCGGAATTGATCGAACATGAGATTCAACGCTTTTCCGAAGCCACAGGTATTTCCTATACTCTCGACGTTTTGCCGACCCTCACCCTGCCACCAATTGCCAGCGAACATCTACATCGCTGTATCAGCGAAGGGCTATCCAACATCGCCCGACATGCCAAAGCCACTCATGTCGCTTTGTCGCTGATACAAAAGAACGAGACGCTGGATGTTTACCTTAAGGATAACGGGGTTGGGTTTGATATAGAATCGGCCTCAAATTTGACCGGACATTATGGGATAATGGGCATCCGCGAACGGGTGCGGTTGCTCGGTGGAATTTTCGAGATCGAAAGCAAACCGGGCGCGGGAACGACCATTCATCTACACTTGAAAGCATAGGCTATGGAAAATATACGGGTTGTTATAGCGGACGATCATATGGTCGTTCGTGAAGGATTGCGGCTGATTCTGGAAGCAGCAGGACGTTTCGAGATCGTGGGTGAGGCGCTCAACGGTCACGAGGCGGTAAAGCTGGCAGAACAACATCAACCACAGATCATTCTCATGGATTTGCGAATGCCGGGGATGGATGGTCTGGAAGCAATCGAAATCATCAAAGCAAATTGGCCTCACATTGCCATTGTGATTCTGACCACCTACAACGAAGATGAGTTAATGGTACGTGGCCTGGCAGCAGGTGCGCAAGGCTATCTGTTGAAAGACACCAGCCGCGAAACATTGTTCAATACGATTGAGGCAGCATTACGCGGTGAAACCCTGCTCACGCCGCAGATCACAGCGCGTCTGTTGGCGCAGAAAAATAGCCCTCCCAAGCCAGAAGCCGCTCCTGCCGTGACGCTCACAGAGCGCGAAACCGAAGTTCTCGAATATGTTGCCAGAGGCATTGGAAACAAAGTCATCGCGCATGAACTGGACATCACTGAACGCACAGTAAAGGCGCACCTCGATAACATCTATAACAAGTTTGGTGTCAATTCGCGCACGGCAGCGGTCACGATGGCGCTGCAACAAGGGATTCTCAAACCATGATCAGTCCGAAGAAGAAACCCCGAAAATCGAATCGGATCACGATTTTTTCCTTGTTATTGCTTCTGATCACATTTGGGATACTGATGGGTATCTCGATGGGCGCTCTCATTGCTGGGCGGTTGAATCGCTGGCCTACCGTCACAATCCTGATTCCGCCGAATGAGGTGCAGGTAACGGAAACATTTGTCGCCTTTAAAGATCAGTTCAAGTCAGACATTTACAAACGAATCACGCAACTGGCACAGACAAAAACTCCGGTGGGTACAGTGGAGATATTAAAATAAAATCCCGGTACACACTTGCATCGGGATTTTATATTCGATCTCTACCTTCTAGCGCTGATTAATTCGCCATGCCGGGAATCAAACGCGGCGGGGGCGTATCGTTCCCATCGCGCAGTTCGTTGTTCTGGCTGCTGCTTGGAATCTTTGGCTGGTAGCGTGGCGTGGCCTGCGGACGCCCACCCATAATTTCCAGAAATTCCTCACGGTTGATCGTTTCGACTTCGAGCAGACGCGCAGTGACGGCTTCCAGCTTGTCGCGGTATTCAGTCAGAATTGTAACTGCTTTCGCGTAGGCTGCTGAAACGATACGATAGACTTCCTCGTCAATTGCTTCCGCAATGGCTTCGCTATAGTCGCGTTGTTCCCCAAAATCGCGTCCGAGGAACACCATTTCTTCCTTCTGACCAAAGACGCGCGGACCAAGTTTATCGCTCATGCCCCATCGTGTAACCATACCCCGCGCCAGCTTGGTAACGCGCTCAATGTCGTTCGATGCACCTGTAGACACATCGCCAAAGACAATATCTTCCGCTGCGCGTCCGCCAAGCAAATCCGCCAGCATATCTTCCAATTCGCTGGCGGTCTTGCTCATGGTGTCCTCTTCCGGGATCGACCACGTGACGCCACCAGCCATACCGCGCGCGATGATCGTTACCTTACGTACCGGGTCGCACTTCGGGAGCATGTGACCGACAACCGCGTGGCCTGCCTCATGATAGGCTAGCAAACGCTTCTCGGCATCGGTGATGATGCGACTCTTGCGCTCCGGGCCAAGTAGAACGCGCTCCAGCGCTTCTTCCATATCACGCATGGCGATGGTCTTCTTGTTCTTGCGGGCGGCCATGATCGCGCCTTCGTTGACCATGTTTTCCAGTTCTGCGCCCGCCAGACCGGGAGTTGAACGCGCAAGAACATTCAGGTCAACATCGCTGGAAAGGGGCTTGCCGCGCGTGTGGACTTTGAGAATCGCTTCGCGTCCCTTCATATCCGGCTTGTCCAGCACGACGCGACGGTCAAAACGTCCGGGGCGCATGAGCGCAGGATCGAGAATATCCGGGCGGTTGGTGGCGGCGATCACGATCACGTTGGTATCGGTATCGAATCCGTCCATCTCAACCAGAATCTGGTTCAGTGTCTGTTCGCGCTCGTCATGGCTGCCGCCAAGACCTGCGCCGCGCTGACGGCCTACCGCATCGATTTCGTCCACGAAGATGATACAGGGGCTGTGACGCTTGGCCTGTTCAAACAGATCACGGACACGGCTTGCACCGACGCCGACGAACATCTCAACAAATTCCGAACCGGAGATGCTGAAGAAAGGCACGCCAGCTTCGCCAGAAACGGCCTTCGCCAGCAGTGTCTTACCAGTACCGGGATGACCGACGAGCAGGACGCCCTTCGGAATACGCGCGCCCAACTGAATGAACTTTTCTGGTTCTTTCAGAAATTCAACAACTTCCTTGAGGTCTTCTTTGGCTTCGTCTGCGCCCGCCACGTCCTCAAAGGTTACGGTAGGCTGATCGCCGGTGAACATCCGCGCGCGGCTTTTGCCGAACGACAGCGCCTGATTGTTTGACCCCTGCGTCTGGCGAATCATCATCCAGAAGAAGGCGGCGATAATCAGCAGCGGTAGCAGCGACAGGATGATCTGGAAAGCAGGTGTCCAATCGTTTGGAGCGCCGTACTCGATGCGCAGTTTCTGGATGGCTTCCTTCGAGACACCGAGCGCCCCTAACTGTTCTTCGAGACTGCTGGTGTTGCTCTTGCGTGTGATCTCGGTGCGCCCGTTGGCATAAGTAACCTGCACTTCGTTCTGTATAACACGAATGCTCTTGATGCTGCTGGTGTCGTTTCCGATCAACCGTGCCAAATCACTGATCGGGAGTTCGCCCGGTGCGTTGCGCGCGGAACTCAGCCCAAGCACAACGAGGATAAACGCAACCCCAATAAGGATATAGATAACAAGATTACGGTAACGTGGATTGTTCAATGTCTATTCGACGCGCCCCCGGTGATGTTTGGGGAAAAACGCGCCGCCTCCTTTCGAGTCTTACACTACTTACGATAGTTCCTCTTAAACAGGTTTGACACCGCTTCTGCAATGTCAGGGACACTACAGGCTTGCGCCATTCGCCCCGCTACTCCGTCTGGCTCGCGCGGTTCGGAGGTTCGTTTCGATCTGAATGGGATCAAGGGACTTGCCGTGTTTGAACAGAGTGGCAACATCCTCAAAGGCGTTCGGTGCAATTTTACGAATTATGTTGTATGCTGCGTTGAGATCAGCATTGATCAGGCAGCCATCTCCGGTACGAAACAACCCACGTCCAATGCGTTTACCCAAGTATGTTTCATGTTTACCCAGAGTCTCACCATCAAGAAAACTGCACTTACTTGTATAACCCTCTTCTACCACATGCACCTGAATTCCGGCCAATGTCGCTTTATAGATCAGCATAGTAATGAAGCGAGCGTGGGGAATGCTCACAAAATTTTGATTAGTGTGCCTACCCAACGCGATTCTCTGTTTCCATGCGTCATTTTTGCCAATAACCAGATTGCCAATTCCAGCATCGACTAACCGACTGATAATATAGCGGCTTGTTAAATGCAGCAAAGCATCAATACGGCGATTGCGGGCATTGGTGAGCATCTCCAAACGTCTGGAGGTATATTGTCCTCGTGGCAATTGAATTTGGAGAGCGGTGCGTTGCTTGTTGTAGTATTGATTGATACTCTTGAGCGGTCTCCCGTTAATCAGAAACGGAACAAATCCAGTCTGATTTGAAGCTAAAGCCGCCAGATTATCAACACCTAAATCCAAACCAGCATATAATTTATCATCCAATACGAAACGCTTTGGATGCACTGTATAAACAACCTCAACTACACAGTGCTGACTACGTGGAACTACTCTGACCTGAGCTATTTGTCGCTGTCGGGTTTTGACAGATACATTCAAGCCTGAGAAGTGGATTTCTCCCTTCCGAAGGGCTACTTTACTGATCGCTTGTATGGTGAAAATGAGTGTGCAACGCCCACTTACTCTATTCTTGTAACGTGGCAAATGAGGACTTCCTGTGAATTTCTCCGGGTGAGTTGCATAGCTTTGCGTTGCTCCTAAAAAACTATTCCAATCTTGCTGCACACCCATTAAAACTTGTTGCACTACTTTCGCTGGTAGTTTCTGGTCAGGAAGCAAGTCTTTCTGCTTGAACTTCTGCTCCTGTTCGGCATAACTCATCAAACCTTTCTCTCGGATATAGCGTTGTCGCCGTTGCCACGTTGCAGCGTTGTAGATATTTTTAGCATGAAAACATGCTTGATCCAATACCATAAAACGTGGATCACGGTTGTGTATGATATGCCGTTCCACTAGCTGCATTCACATTCTCCGACTTGCTCTACCGAACTTCTATAGTACACGAAACGAGAGATGATGGCTCACCCCTAATTATAACAATTTAAGGTCGAATATCCACTGCCATCTCAATGCTTTGTTTATTTATTATCGCATATCTTTCCTCAATCTGATGATTATATATCTGCGAAACCCCTGCGTATATCGAGATTAGAGTCATAGCGGAGTTCGGCACGCATCCAATCCGGGATTTGGTCAAGCTGATCCAGACATTTCACTGTCGTTTCACGACAAACAGCACATACATTCAATTCATAGAGATTGAGTAATGATGGTATTGCATCTGTAGAAGGATGAGAATCAAATACCGAGCAAATATTAGCCCCCAATGCGTGCATTTCTTCGGCATCAAAGTCTTGCTCCGTGAGTTGATTAATACGTACCCAGTCCCCTGGTTCAAAATTATGTTCAAGCAAACCAACCGTATATTCAGGGAAATATTCAGACTCGATACTTTCCAACGCAAAATCCCGAACTGCCGGATGTTGCAATTCCGCTAACGCGCTCAGAGAACGCCACACGATATTTTCATTCTTGTGTTGTGCATTTTCATTCTCGTGTCGTGCGAACTGGATCAAGGGAGTTGGGTCAAGCGGGAAAGGACGTTTTTGGAAAATACACAAATAATTGAGGATTATTTCATCATCTTCAGCTTGCAATAAGTCCAACGCCGCGCAATGCAAGTCATCCGTAGAGGCAGTTTTTCCCCATTTTCGCATTTGTATAAACCGCTCCCTGAACACCGGGTTTTGTAATAATGGATAAATCTCATTGTAAGAGCGATTATCGGGCGAGGCTGGGCGAGGGGAAGGATTGCCACGCCTCTGATACCAATCTTTTTCAAGAGTATCAAGCAGAAACGTGAAATTGGGGTTTTCTCGCCTTAATCTACCCACCAACTCTGGAAACTCTTTTTCCTCCACAAACTCCATCAATGGTTCAAGTAAATCGCCGTGGAGATAGTAAGCATCATCTTCATTTGACTCAAAGCGAGTGCCATGCTCTCGGACTAATACGTCCAATCTTTCGGCTATATTTTTAAAATCATCCAAGCCATCAGCGGTTAGAATCGCCTGTGCAGCAATAAAATTCCCAAAGGCAAAATGACTATCGAACTGACGATAGAGGGCATTTCGCACCTTCTGATTGCCGTTGCGAGCGATCACTGCCACCAGATCATAAGTCTGCTCGATATCATAATGATGATTCTCGAATTGCTTATGATCCATTGTTTCAAACTTCATCAGTTCATTCAACAGGGCGTCAGAATAAAATTCCAAATCCGGTGTGCGGCTAATCAAGTCGAACATATACACTGCGCGGCTGCTTTCCAGCCCGACATAGTAGCCAAGATGATGCAAACACGCATTCAGAATTAAATCACGATACGGGATTGAATCATGATCCATCATATGCAGGACTGCGCGTCCCAACCCGATGCGTAACCAATGGGCAAAATCCGTTTTTTCGATCAAGTGTTTTCCTTTAAATAGTGAACGATTTCCGCATAATCATCGGCGCGCGATTCTGGTAATGATGCACCTGCTGTGTGTGGTGTCAGTAGCAAGTTGGAATTTGGATCATGTGCATATTGCACCAATAGATGATCTGGCTGTAATGGTTCGTACTCGTAAGTATCCAACGCTGCCCCTGCGAGTTTCCCACGCTTCAAAGCATCCACCAGCGCGGTTTCATCGATCACGCTGCCCGACCCCGCATGTATCAGCACCGCGCCCTGCTTCATCTGATCAAAAAATGCCGCGTTAATGCTCTGATCCG